>NZ_JCALDF010000014.1:0-119197 GCF_059812725.1 Mycobacterium sp. NGS41 | reverse complement strand
CGACGCAGACGAGCCCGTCGTCTTTGAGGCCCCACTTCACCGCTGCAAGTGTCGCCGCTCCCGCCACACACAGCAGTGCGCCGACTGCCCTGCCCCGCCACACCGACGAGATGGCTGCGACGCCGTCCCATCCGGGCAGTGGGTCGTTCTCTAGCGGGCGCAGCGCCACAAACAGCACCGCCACGATGCCGACCATGATGAACACCTGCTCGATGCTGACCCCGAGGAAATCCGGCTGGCCGGGGTACCGGGGACGTCCGAAGCCGTCGAAGAGCAGGTGCACGCCCAGCAGCGCCGGCATGTGCCAGAGGTACAGGGTCATTGCCCCGGAGTTGCCGATCGCGGTCCACCACCACACGCGCGGACGCTGCGCCCACCGGCCGATCGCCGGAGCGGCCGCGACGGCCAGCGCGCTCAAGATGATCGCGTGTCCGGCCAACAGCAGCGACGGCGGGCTCATGTTGGGAAGACGCTGGCCCTCGATGCCCACCAGGCTCAGCTCATACGGCCCCCACGCCAGCAGCCCGACGTTGACAGCGAACAGTGCCACCGCGGTGCCCAGCGCGGCGCGGCCGGTCAGCAGCCGGCGCCGGTAGGCGACACCGAACATCGCCGGGATAAGCCAGACCGAGAGGTTGAGGTAACCCAGCGGCGCGGCCGCGGCCCAGTGCAGGCGTATGGCATCGACGAATGCGATGACTCCGTAGACAGCGGCCACCCCCGCCACCAGACGCGTGGTGGTGCTGATTCGCCACATCGCCGGCATCGCGGCGAGGACGAGCACATAGGCGCCGAGAAACCACAACAACTGAATGCTGATGCCGGCGATCGACTCGTAGACGCGATGGGGCAGCACGGGATACAAAACGGTCAGTGCGACGGCCCAAAACCCGAAGTAGTAGAACACCGGCCGAAACAACCTGGTGCAGCGTTTCATCAACCATCCACCCCAGTTGGTGCCGGGCCGCCACGACGCCACGCACGCCGCCGCACCGGCGAAAAAGAACAGCGGCATGATCTGGAAAACCCACGTCAGCGCCTGAAACACCACCGAAGTGGTGAGCAGGTTGCCCCAGATGAATACGCCATTGTGGATGACGCTCGTGGCCATCACCGTGTGGCCGATCACCACGCCGATCAACGCCGTGATGCGGATGACGTCGAGGGCACGGTCGCGGTCGGCCGGGGTTTGCGCGTCCAGGTCGGTAGGGCTGGGAAAGCCCATGAAAGTTGTCTGTTGTGAGGTCATTTCGAAAGCATCACTGCTCGACGGCCGTCAAGGCCTGCGTAGTTCTACCCGTCCGGGTGCGTAGCGCTACTCGAATTGTTGGTCGTTGTCCCTTTTTGGGATCGGTAGCTGCGGGCGCGGTCTGTACTTACCGCAACGACGACGCCAACGAGGCGCCGCCAACCAAAGGGAGAAAGCAAAATGAAACTCGTGCCCACCAGCATCGAAGAACAGATCAACCGCGTCGACCGGCAACGCAGCTTGTACATCGGAATCGGCGCTGCCGTCTTCGCAGCGTGGAGCGTCTTCCGGCTGATCTGGCTCGTCTACCTAGCGCTGACGTTTTCGGGGTGTTCTTGGGAGCGTTGGCTTTTCAATTCGTGCTCTGGAGCGTGCTCGGTGCAGCCGCAGTGGTGGCGGCGGTCGGATTCCTGTCCCGATACAACAGGGGATCTTGAATCTGGCGCCAAGCAGACGTTAAAGCCCCCGCAAACAACGGTTTTCGGGGGCTTTAGCGTCTGCTTGCGCGGGCGAGGTTACTTCGGGTTTCGCCACTCGGTGATCTTGCGGCCCAGCGAGTCTGCGGCCTGCGTTGCTGCCCGTCCCACGCCGTCGACGATGCCGCCGAGGCCGTCGCGGATGCCTTTGATCAGTGGATCCTCGGACTGGTCGAAGCCATCCTTGTAATGGCGGGCGGCCTCGCCGAGGTCGTCGGAGAATCTGGCTTTGTCATCGTCTTCGCGTCGCGGGTAGTCGCCGGACAGCACCTTTCCGTAGCCGCCGGTATCCACCCACTTGGTCAAGGCGGCGGCCCGCAGCACCGAAAACGGGTGGGTCTGAAGCTCCAGGTTGAGTAACTTGAGCACCCCGTCGCGCATGTCGCCGGACCGGTCGTATTCGGCGGCCTGGGCCAAAAAGGCCTCCGAGTCGAGTTTGTCCAGCCGGCTTCCGCCGGCGAGCTTCATCTCCACCCGGATCGCGGTGTCCAGATCCTGGCCGCACAGCAAGCCGGCGCGGTCGCCGGACAGCTCGGATTTGCGCTGCCACTCCAACAGGGCGGCGACGATCGCGCGCAATGCCCAGCCGCCGATCGGCATGAAGCCGAATGACCGCGCCAGCCGCATCAGATGCATCATCATCGTGCGGTACACCGCATGACCGGACAGCGCGTGCCCGAGCTCGTGACCTACCACGAACCGCATTTCCTCGTGTGTCATCAGGTCGTACAGCCCCGAGGTGAGCACGATGAACGGTTGATCCATGCCGATGGTGAAAGCGTTCGCCTCCGGTGACTGGATCACGTACAGCTCGGGCTTGGCCGGTGCGTCCAAGACGGCCGCGCACTCGTCGAGCAGCGCGTCGAGGTCGGCGAACTGGCGTGGCCCGACGCGTGCCCCGCTGGCCAGGTACAGCAGCCGGTGTTGGCGCTCCCGCAGCATCCCGGACAGCAGCTTCAGGATCTGGTCGAAACCCTTGAGCCGGCGCAGCGCGGACAGCGCCGTCCGGTCGGCGGGGTGCTCCCAGGCGCGTGAGCTGATGCCCGGAAACACCGTGCGGGTCGTGGCCGGCGTGGAAGACATAACGCGGTCCCCTCGGTCGTCAGATCTTCAGCATAGGTCGGCGCACCCGCCAGATACCGCACCGAAAACCAGCCTTGACCCCGTGACCCACGCAATGCTAAGCAAGTGCTCAGCATTGGGACAAAGAAGCAGTCAGGAAAGGATCCGCGGTGACGTTGCAGACGGTATTGGACGAGATTCGCACGCGCCCGGGCGCCGGCGATGTCATCGCGGTCATCGATCCCGCGACCGAAGAGCCGATCACCGAATTCACCGACTGCGGCGCTGAAGCGGTCAATGACGCCGTCGTGCGCGCGAGGGCTTCTTTCGATTCGGGCGCGTGGTCCGGGCTGCCGGGGCGCGAGCGGGCCAAGGTCATGTGGCGCATTGCCGACCTGATCGATCAGCACGCCGATGAGTTCGCCCGGCTCGACTCGCTCAACACCGGCATGCCGCTGATGCAGGCCCAGTTGCAGATTCCCACCTGCGCGGAGTTCTTCCGCTATTACGCGGGTTGGTGCAGCAAGGTCCGCGGCAACGCCTACGACGTCAAGACCAGCGGCATCGCCTCGGACACCTATGTGGATATGCACGCCTACACGCTTAAGGAACCGTACGGCGTGGTGGGGCTGATCTTCCCGTGGAACGGCCCGATCTTCAACGCGAGCGCCAAGCTGGCGCCTGCGCTGGCCGCGGGCTGCAGCATGCTCGTCAAACCCGCCGAGGAAACACCGCTTTCGGCTTTTCTGTTGGACAAGCTCATCGCCGAAGCCGGCGTCCCCGAGGGCGTCGTCAACCTGCTGACCGGCTACGGCCATACGGCCGGCGCGGCGATCACCGCGCATCCCGGCGTCGAGAAAGTCGCCTTCACCGGATCGACCGAGGTCGGCAAGGAGATCGTGCGGGCGTCCGCCGGCAACCTGAAGAAGGTGATGCTCGAACTCGGCGGCAAGTCGCCGGTGCTGATTTACGACGACGCCGACCTGCACAAGGCCATACCGATGGCGGCGATGGGGATCTTCGTGCACTCCGGTCAGGGCTGCGTGTGCGGATCGCGCATCTTCGTACAGCGCGGCGTGTACGACCAGGTGGTGGAAGGCATTGCGCTGGTGGCGAATTCGATCAAGCTGGGTGGCCCCAAGGAGGAGGGCTGCGTCAGTGGTCCGCTGATCAGCGCCAAGCAGCTCAGCCGTGTCATGGGTTTCATCGACGAAGGCAAGAACGAGGGCGTCGAGGTGGTCACCGGCGGGCACCGGCTCGACCGGAAGGGCTATTTCGTCCACCCGACGGTGTTGACCAATGTCGACCGCGGCATGCGGCTCTACCAGCAGGAGATCTTCGGGCCCGTCGTCACCGTCCTGCCGTTCGACGACGACGACGAAGCCGTGGCCATGGCCAACGACACGACCTACGGCCTGGCCGCCACCGCCTGGACGAACAACCTGAGCCGGGCGCATCGTCTCGCGAAGCGGTTGGACGCCGGAACGGTCACGCTGAACTGCCAGTTGGTCTTCGATCACACGGTGCCCTTCGGGGGCTACAAGCAGTCCGGCTGGGGTCACGAGTTCGGCTGGGAAGGCATCGACGCCTACCTGAAGACCAAGTCGGTATGGGCCCAGCTCTGAATTCGCGTTTTCACGCCGTACGGCCCCGGCTGCTATGGTGCTTTGCTTATGCCCGAGATGGATCGTCGCAACATGATGCTGATGACGGGCTTCGCGGCGCTGACGGCCGCGATCCCGCTCCCCCAGGCCGGGGCTGATCGGGGGCGACAGCCACCGGTCCCCGCCGCGCCGCCCAACGGCCAATCTGGGCCCTATATCTTTCAGGACGAGTTCGACGGCCCGGCCGGCTCGGCCCCCGATTCGTCGAAGTGGATAGTCGCCCGAGCCCGCGAAACGATGAAGGACCCGACGTATTGGGAGCTCCCCGAGCACGTCGGACAGTATCGCGATGACCGGCAGAACGTGTTCCTCGACGGCAAGTCCAACCTCGTGCTGCGTGCCGCAAAGGATGGCCCCACGTATTACGGCGGCAAGGTTCAAAGCCCCTGGCGGGGCGGTGTCGGCCATACCTGGGAAGCCCGTATCAAACTCGACTGCCTGACTCCCGGTTGCTGGCCGGCCTGGTGGCTGGGTAATGAGGACCGCGGGGAAATCGACATTGTCGAGTGGTACGGCAACGGCAGCTGGCCGGCGGCGACCACCGTGCACGCAAAATCAAACGGCTCACAGTGGAAGACCCATAACCTCGCGCTGGACAGTGGCTGGCACACCTGGCGCTGCCAATGGGATGCGGCCGGTATCCGCTTCTGGAAGGACTACTCCGAAGGCGCGGCACCGTACTTCGACGTTCCGGCAAGCTCGCTGGCCGACTGGCCGTTCAACGACCCCGGCTACACGGCGTTTCCGGTCTTGAACCTTGCGGTCGCCGGTTCGGGCGGCGGCGACCCAGGCCCGGGAACTTATCCCGCGCAGATGCTCGTCGACTACGTACGCGTCTGGTAGTCGCCTGCTCAGTGAGCGAAGCGGGCGACGGCGCTATAGGGCTGCCTCGCGCCCGGCCGTCGCGGATCGGGCTGGGGCAGCCGGGCAACGAGACGCATCGACACCGGCAAGCGGCGGAAACGTCGGGCGGCCATCAGTGACGATTCCACCTCGAGGGTCCGCCAACCCAGCTCTTCAAAATAGGCCAGCCCGTTCTCCGGTGCGAATTTGAACGGGGCATTCTCTGCCAGGCCCCACATTTTCTTGTTCATCATCTTCTTCAGGCCCGGACCCGCGAAGTCGGTCATCCACCAGGCCACTTCTGGACGCTTGATCGCCTGCGACAGCGCGACCACATCGCGGTCTTCCAGATACATCAGCAGGCCCTCGGTCAGGACCAGCGCTCTGGCGGCCCCGTCCAGGGCGTCGTTGAAGAAGTCGTCGCGGGCAGCCGGGTCGGCCAGGTCGACGGCCGTCCGGGTCAGCCGGCATCGTGGGATCTGGTCGGAGAGCAGCTGGGCTTTCTCTGCGAGCAGTCCGGGCAGGTCCGCCTCCACCCAGTCGAAATCGGCCGGAAGGTCCAAACGATAAGGCCGCGTGTCCAAACCGGCGGCCAAGTTCAGCACCCGGTCACAGCCGTCGGCGATGGCCTCGGTAATGGTGTCGTCGATGAGCTTGGTGCGAGCGACCAGCCACCACCCGTTACGCGTCGTGAGCGGGGTCCCCGCGACGATCGCGCGGCCATGTTCACCGGCGAGACGCTCGGCGAACGGGTCGTTGAACAGTGCGTCGCGTCGTGCCGATTCGGTGGCCCGATGCAGCGCCGTCCAGCGTGCGGTGTCGGAGACGTGCGTGATGAGGGGCTCGGTGTTCGACATACTTTGCGTTATAGCGCCTGCGGCCGGGGGTGGTGTATGCGCTCGGGCGCTAACGGGCGTATCAATTCGGCCGTGACGGGCAAAGTCGTTTACTACCAACACGTTAAGGGGCTTGTCGCCGACGAATCCTAGGTTGCCGGTTGACCGCCCGTTTCTCATGAGTCCCATCCGTCGCAGAATGTTCGATGTGCTCCTTTTGTCCGCCTCCAAGCGACAACTATTGCGCGGCAAGCCAATTTGTCGCTTGAAGGTGGAAAAAAAAGACACAAGCCTCCTCTTCGGTGACGGGCGTGACTGGTGCGTCCAGCGGTGACCGGAGCCCCCGCAAAGTTCCGACCGTAGGACGGATCGGGCGCTTTTGCGTCTGCTCGCGCCACCGGCGTAGTGTCCCCAAGTCATGAGTGACGCGATCCAATTCGTCGATGCGAACGGACTGAAATTCGCCTATCTCGAGGAGGGCTCCGGCCCGCTGGTGCTCATGCTGCACGGCTTTCCCGACACCGCGCATTCGTGGGATGACCTCCGCCCGCGGATTGCCGCGAAAGGCTATCGCGCGGTCAGCCCGTTCATGCGTGGATACCACCCCACCGCGATCCCGGGTCGGGACACCGATCAAGAGACCTTGGCACGCGATCCGCTTGCGTTGATCGAAGCGCTCGGTGCGCTGATGCGGTAGTCATCGGGCATGACTGGGGTGCCTCGGCCGCATACGGTGCCGCAGCTCTCGGCCCGCATCGCGTGAAAAAGCTTTTCGTCGTTGGTATTCCGCATCCGGCGGCGCTCAAGCCGTCGCCGAAGAAGATTTGGGGCGCCCGCCACTTCGCAGCGTACAAGCTACCGGGGGCGCCAAACAGATTCGCTCGCAACGATTTTGCTGCACTGCCCGCCATATACCGGCGCTGGTCGCCGACATGGAATCCGGATCCTTCGGAGTTCGACGCCGTGCGAGAGAGCTTCTCCAACCCGGTAAGCCTGAACGCGGCCTTGGGCTACTACCGGAAGCTCTCCCCCATCCCGAGCCCATCGCTGAAGTCGCGAATCACCGTGCCGACCGTCGTGTTCGCCGGGCTCGATGATCCGATAGTCACGCCGGCGGACTATCGCGGCGCTGCCCGGATGTTCGAGAACGAGTACATCGTCGAGGAGGTGCCGGGCGGTCATTTCATGCACCGCGAGCATCCGGACACGTTCGCCGAGCGACTCTTGGCACATCTGTGATTTCCGCGTCCGCTGCGCTGAGTGCGTATCTTCTGCCCGTTGGTGGTTAGGTGGCTCTGTGCGGTGGATCGTCGACGGCATGAACGTGATTGGGACTCGTCCGGATGGTTGGTGGAAAGATCGTCACCGCGCGATGGTCGTGCTGGTAGACCGGCTCGACCGGTGGGCGTCAGCGGCGGGCGACACAGTGACGGTGGTCTTCGAGCGGCCACCGTCAAGCGCCATACCCTCATCTGTGATCCAGGTGGCGCACGCGCCCAGGGCGGCTGCCAACTCGGCCGACGATGAGATCGTCCGGCTGGTGGGTGCTGACGCGCGACCGCATGAGATTCGGGTCGTGACGTCGGACCGGGCGTTGACCGACCGGGTTCGGACCATGGGCGCATCGGTCTGCCGGGCAGAAAGCTTCCGCGACATGATCGACCCGCGCGGCGCCGAACCCAAGGAGCCTCATGCCGAGTGACCGTCCAGCCAACCGGGTCTGCGAGCTCGCGCAGATCGACATTCCGATTATTCAGGCCCCGATGACCTACATAGCCGGTGCTCAGCTCGCCGCGGCCGTCTCCAGCGCCGGCGCCCTGGGCATCATCGAGACCACCTCTGAGCAGGGCCGGGCCGACCTGCAGCGGGTGCGCGACTTGACCGACGGTTCGGTCGGCGCCAACATCGCACTCCTTTTCAACCGTGACCCCGCCGTGGTGGATCTACTTGCCGCCAACGGCATTCGCTTCGTCACCACCTCAGCCGGCGACCCTACGTTGCTGATCGACCGGCTGCACGATGCGGGCATCACCGTGTTTCACGTGGTCGGCACGCTGGCGGCAGCGAAGAAGGCGGTCGACGCGGGCGTGGACGGACTTGTGGTCGAGGGTGTCGAGGGCGGCGGGTTCAAGAACCGATTCGGCGCGTCGACCATGGTGCTGCTGCCGTTGGTGGCGGCCCACGTGGACGTTCCGATCGTGGCGGCGGGCGGGATCTGCGACGCGCGATCCATGGCGGCCGCGTTCGTTCTGGGCGCTGAAGCCGTGCAGATGGGTACGCGGCTGCTCGCCTCGGCGGACTCGCCGGTACACGTCAACCTCAAGCAGGCGGTCGTTCATGCGGATGAGACGTCGACGGTGCTACTCCCCCTCGACGGCAAGCGGATGATGCGGGTGATCCGGACACCCGCCGCCGACAAGATTGACGCCTCGATGTCTGCCCAAGAAGGCGGCGCAGCGCTGCAACGGGTCCAGCGGCTCTACTTCGATGGGGATCTGGACGCCAGCGTCGCCAACACCGGCCAGGTGGCCGGTCGCATCGACGAGATCCTGCCGGCCGCCGACATCATCAAGCAGATGTGGTCCGGCTGCCGCGAAGTACTGGCCGCCACCGCGGGTCGCTTCGTTTAGTGGCGAACAGACGCAAAAGCACCCGAAAGCTGCGCTTTTAGGGTGCTTTTACGTCTGCTCGGCCTAGGAAAGTGCGGCGAGCGCGGCGTCGTAATCGGGCTCTTCGGCGATTTCTGGCACCAGTTGTGCGTAAGCGACATTGCCGTCGCCGTCGATCACCACGACCGCGCGGGCGAGCAGGCCGGCCATCGGACCATCGGTGATGGTGACGCCGTAATCCTCGCCGAAGCTGTCGCGAAACGCCGAAGCGGTCACGACGTTCTCGGTGCCCTCGGCGCCGCAGAATCGTTTCTGCGCGAAGGGCAGGTCTTTGGATACGCACAGCACCGCTGCGCCGGTTGCGCCGGCTTTTTCGTTGAAAGTCCGGACGCTGGTCGCGCATACCGGCGTGTCAATCGACGGAAAGATGTTCAGCAACACGGACTTACCGCGGAACTGGTCGCTGCTGAGCGTTCCAAGGTCGGCTCCGGTCAGCCCGAAGCTGGGTGCCGAAGATCCGACAGCGGGCAGCTCGCCGACGGTGTTGATCGCATTTCCGCGCAAGGTTATCTGTGCCATGGGGCACAGTCTGCCAAGGCCGATCGGGCAGCCTACGGCCAGGTCCGGCGCTCTGCCGTCGCGACAGCGTGTCCTAAATAGTGGGGTGCAGGGCGTAGACGACATGCCGTCGGCTGGCCAACACTGGGTTCATGGCGCGAAAAGTGCTGATAGTGGGCTTCCCCGGTGTGCAGGCGCTCGACGTGGTGGGGCCATATGAGGTGTTCACCGGTGCATCGCTGCTGACCGGCGGCGGCTACGACGTCGCGATGGCGTCACCCGCCGGCCAACCGGTGACGACCGCGACCGGACTGGGGTTCCTGGCAGAACCGTTGCCAGACCCGAGCGAGCCGGTCGACACCGTCGTTGTCCCCGGCGGCGCCGGCGTCGATGCCGCACGATCCAACGTCGAGTTCGTGAGCTGGATCAAAGACGTCGCGCCCACGACCCGGCGTCTCGTCACGGTCTGCACCGGCGCGTTCCTCGCGGCTGAGGCAGGGTTGCTGGACGGCTGCCGCGCGACCACGCACTGGGCCTTCGCCGAGCGCTTGGCCCGCGACTTCCCCAGTGTCGACGTCGACCCCGACCCGATCTTTGTGCGCAGCTCCGAAAGGGTGTGGACGGCGGCGGGTGTCACCTCGGGAATCGACCTTGCGCTCTCGCTGGTCGAGGATGACCACGGCACCGAGACCGCACAAACGGTCGCCCGCTGGCTCGTGCTGTATCTGCGCCGCCCCGGTGGACAGACGCAGTTCGCCGCGCCGGTCTGGATGCCGCGGGCCAAACGGTCGCCCATCCGCGACGTGCAGGAAGCCATCGAGGCCCAGCCCGGAGGTCCGCACAACATCGACGACCTGGCCCGCCGTGCGGCGATGAGCCCACGTCATTTCACCCGGGTTTTCACCGAAGAGGTCGGTGAGGCGCCCGGTCACTACGTGGAGCGCATCCGGACCGAAGCGGCTCGCCGACAGTTGGAAGAGTCCGACGACACCGTCGTGGCGATTGCGGCGCGCTGCGGCTTCGGCACCGCAGAGACCATGCGGCGCAACTTCATTCGGCGTGTTGGCGTTTCGCCGGACCAGTACCGCAAAGCGTTCGCCTGACCCGTGGCGAAGAGGCCCAGAGACCCCAAATAGCAGAAAGGACGACGATGACCCAAATCGCCTTCGTGGCCTACCCCGGATTCACCGCGCTGGACATGATCGGACCCTACGAGGTGTTACGGCAGTTGCCGCATGCCGAGGTGCGATTCGTCTGGCACGAACCCGGGCCGATCACCGCCGACTCCGGCGTGCTGGTGCTCGGCGCCACGCACTCGCTGGCTGAAACACCTTCGCCCGATGTGATTCTGGTGCCGGGTGGCCCGTCGACTCCGGTGCACGCTCGCGACGAGAAGCTGCTGGATTGGCTGCGCCAGGCCCACCAGACCGCCAGCTGGACGACGTCGGTGTGTTCGGGTTCGGTGATTCTGGCAGCGGCCGGCCTACTGAAGGACAAGCGCGCCACCTCGCATTGGATCGCGCTCCCCGCCCTGAAGGCGTTCGGCGTAATTCCGGTAGGCGACGAGCGAATTGTGCACCAAGACAACGTCATCACGAGTGCGGGCGTGTCGGCGGGTCTCGACCTCGCGCTGTGGCTGGCCGGACAGGTGGGCGGTGAAGGCCGCGCGAAGGCGATTCAGCTCGCCATCGAATACGATCCGCAGCCGCCGTTCGATTCCGGCCACATGTCGAAGGCGTCAACCGCGACGAAAGCCGCGGCGACGGCGCTGCTCTCTAAGGACAGTGCCAAGCCGGCCAACCTCAAGGCCACCACGTTGCTGGCATGGGACCAGGCTCTGAGCGCGGTCCGATCACGGCGGCGCAAGCGGCTGCCAGTGTCCTCCTCAGCCTGACGCCCAACAGACGCAAAAGCACCCATTCCGGCAGGTAAATGGGTGCTTTTGCGTCTGTTCGGCACTCTGACCAGCTCTCGCTCCAAGGATCCTTTTAGAACTCATCCAGACGGCTTGGGAACCATCGTGCTCAACCCCGCAGACAGCGGGACATTCAAGCGACCTTCCGCGACTGATGTGGCGGACACGGATCGGAGAGAGCGCAATGACCACACTGGCCAGTTGGGCCCGCCCCCACCCGAGCGACGTTCGCTCCCGCCGTCGCCGTCGTTTTGGCGACGACGGCGGCGCGCCGATTGAGGTCATGGAAGGTGCCCCGAGCGTGGCCGGTCGACTCCTCTCCTTCGGTGCTCGGGTCGCGCTGCGGCCAGTGCTGTCCATCGGGAGCCAATTGCCAATCCCGTGGCCCTATGGCGCGCTCGACTTCGTCGCTCGCGCGTTGCCGCCCAACCCGGGCACGGTGCTGTCGACGGTGGAGTTGGCGAACTGCACCGCCCAACTCATGCGAGCGAAGGGTGTGCAACCGGCCGACGGCACGGGACGCGTCATCCTCTTCCTGCATGGCGGCGCATTCCTGTCTGGCGGAAACCACACGCACGCACGGCTGTGCTCGATCCTCTCTCGTCTGGCCGATGCGCCGGTTCTACTGGTGGACTACCGCTTGTTGCCCAAGCACTCGCTGGGTCAGGCGATCGACGACTGCGAGGATGGCTACTACTGGCTGCGCGAGATCGGTTACGAGGCAGACCAAATCGTCCTCGCCGGCGATTCGGCCGGCGGCTACCTTTCGTTGGCACTGGCCGAACGGCTGTTGGCCGATGGGCAGCGACCGGCGGCCCTGGTGGCAATGTCCCCGCTGTTGCAGTTGGGCGCCGCTGCCAAGCAGGCGCACCCCAACATCCACTCTGATGCGCTGTTCGCGTCCGGAGTTTTCGACTTCCTCTCCGGCCTCATCGAAAAGGCGGCTGCTCGTCGGGTCGTCGATGGTGCACCGGAAGACGTGATCGAGCCGCTCGACCGGGTCGAACGCGGACTACCGAGGACGCTCATCCATGTCTCGGGGTCGGAGGTCATGCTGCACGACGCCCGCCTGGGAGCGCGCCTGCTGGCGGAGGCCGGTGTGCCGGTAGAGGTGCGGGTCTGGCCGGGCCAGCTGCACGGCTTCCAGATTGCTGCCGGGCTCGTCCCGGAAGCCGATCGATCACTGCAGCAGATCGCCGACTACATTCGCGAGGCCACGCCCGAGTACCTTCGCGAGGTCGCCAGCTAGGTCCGTGGCTGCACGATCGCGTCGGTGACCAGCTTGCCGCCGGCGTGCAACCAAGCGCTGACCACCCGTGGGGCGTCACGGTTCGGGTTGTAGATGTCTTCCTCGCTGGAAAACAGTCCGTCACCGGCGTAGACCAGCCGGGTCCAGTTCGGGAACCAGAACGGTTCACCGTTCGGGTCTGTCGGGTGGTCGAGCAAATTCCTGATCATCATGACGACCGCGTCGTTGTCTTCGTCGTAGGCGACCCAGTCACTGGGAAAGCGCATATGCGGGAAGGGCGCCATCACCCCGACGATCCATTCACGTACAGCCTCGCGCCCGTGGAAGACGCCGTAGTGGTGCTCGGTGTAGACGACATCCTCGGTGAATAAATCTGCGAACGCTCGCCAGTCGCCCGAAGATGAGCACCCCTCGACCACGCTGGTGTAGTGCCTGACGCCCTGCTCAATTTCGGCTTTGGTGAATTTGCCCATAGCGGACACCCTAAAACGCGCGATGGCATTAGTCCGAGCAATTTGCTGAGCGATGCTCGCCGCGGTTCTACCCTTACGCAATGACGCAACCGCCGCCGGGGCCGCCCTACCCGTCTGGACCACCCGCCGGGCCACCGTATCCCTCCCAGCCACCCGCATGGTCTTCCTATCCGGCCCAGCCGCCTGCGGGTCAATACCCGGCTCCATATCCACCGCCACCCGGCTACGGACCGCAGCCGATGCCGCAAGCTCAAACGACGAGCGGGTTTGCCATCGCGTCCCTCGTGCTCGGCATCATCGGCGCAGTCTTGCTCAGCGTTCCGTTCGGCATCATTGCCTTGGTGAGAACCAAGGCCGGCGCGCAAAAAGGCCGCGGAATGGCAATCGCCGGGTTGGTTCTTTCCGCGCTGTGGGCGGTGATTGTGGTCATCGCCATTGTCGCCAGCGCATTCTCGACGACCCACAGCACCAGTGCCCGCGACGTTAAGGTCGGTGACTGCTGGTCCGACTTGCCCTCCGGGGACCGAGTCTCCCGCGTGAACACCACCAGCTGCGACCGTCCGCATCGCGGTGAGGTGGTCGGAGTGCTGACTATGCCGGGCGGGTCCTTCCCCGCTGACTCGGTGTTCAAGGCCTACAAGCAAAAATGTCGCGCCAGCCTGGCGGCATATTCGTCGACGGCGATGAACGACTCCACTATCGACTTGGCCGTAATGCCACCGTCGGAGCAGTCATGGAAACAGGGTGACCGCGATATGGTTTGCATCGCAACGTTTTCCAGCCAGCGAACGGGGTCGATCAAAGGCTGACCCTTGGCTGACTTCCGGAGGTATCGATAACTGATGAGCGTGTTGGACCTGTTCGACCTGCATGGCAAGACGGCGCTGGTGACCGGGGGGTCCAGCGGCATCGGCAAAAGAGTCGCGCTGGCATACGTCGAAGCCGGCGCTCAAGTAGCCATTGCGGCAAGGCATTCCGACGTTGTCGAGCAGGTCGCGGCCGAGCTGGCCGCAGCCGGCGGCACGGTAGTGCCCATCTGCTGCGACGTCACCCAAGACGACCAGGTCACGAGCATGCTCGACCGGGTGACCGCGGAATTGGGCGGGATCGATATCGCGGTCTGCAACGCCGGCGTCATTGGAGTCACCCCGATGCTCGAAATGTCGATCGAAGAGTTCCAACGCATCCTGAACACCAACGTGACCGGCGTGTTCCTCACCGCCCGGGCCGCCGCGAAGGCGATGGTCCGACAGGGACGAGGCGGGGTCATCATCAACACCGCCTCAATGTCCGGTCACATCATCAACATCCCCCAGCAGGTCGGCCACTACTGCACCTCCAAGGCGGCCGTCATCCACTTGACCAAAGCCATGGCCGTGGAGTTCGCGCCCTACAACATCCGGGTGAACAGCGTCAGTCCGGGCTACATCCTCACCGAGCTCGTGGAGCCGCTCACGGAATACCACGCGAAGTGGGAGCCGAAAATCCCGCTTGGCCGCATCGGCCGGCCCGACGAGCTGACCGGCCTGTATCTCTACCTGGCCAGCGCGGCTTCCAGCTACATGACGGGTTCGGACATCGTGATCGACGGCGGATACACCTGTCCTTGAGGCCCGCTGAAATCACCGCACGAGGCGGGGACGGCCGAAATGCGTTCGCACACCGGGTGAAAACAGCGCGCGCAACCGCTCGCCGTCAGGTTGAACTCCGCTGGCGTACAGCAATTCGTCGTCTAGCCCGACGATTTCGGCCGCCCGAAACGACCATGGCTCGTGTTCGTTCGGTACCCACCACGTGCGGCCTGCCTTGCGGGTGTGCGCGCCCCAGCGGGCAGTCAGCCACACCTCCAACGGCGTCGGATCGACCACGTCGCCAACGGTTACCGTCATCCGGCTGCGCAATCCGCGCCGCGGCCACCGCCGCACGCTGTGATAGGTGATCTGGTCGCTCGACCGCATCACCCGCATCTTCGCCCACGTGTAGGGGATGCCGAGGCCGACTCGGAGGAGGGGCACCACGGCCAGCCGCGACGTTTCCAGCGACCGGAAGAGCACCCCGTGGCGGCCGGCGTCGTCGACCGAGTAAAGGCGGACGTTGGTCTCGGCAAAGCTGCCGAAGTACGGAAGGCCAAGTGCGGTACCAAGTTTAGTACTCGTCAGGACAAACGGGATCAATCCCACGTACGTCCTGCCGTCGGCGTAGACATCGGGACGAGTGCCGGGCGGAAACACCTCGGCAACGCTCTGCGGACAGATTGGCCAATGCAGGAACGTCAGGTCGGTCCAGCGTTGATCAACGATCACCCGGCCAGACAGCGGTGGTGGAGTGGCCGAAAGACCGTAAGTATTAATGCGCACCCAATTCGCCGCTGAGGTACTGGTCACGGCAGGCTAGCCGCGCCAGCTTTCCACTGGTAGTGCGCGGAATGGCGCCGGCCGGCAGGAATACCACGTCTGCGACGGACAGCCCGTGGCGGTTCGACACCGCCGAGCGGATGGCCTCGATCGCCGGCTGCGGGTCGGCGCGGCTGGTGCCGGGTGCACGTTCGGCGACGATCACCAGTTGTGGGCGGGCCAATGTCGGTGGGTCGCCGACTGATGCCGGCAGTTCGTTGCCCGGCGCGGAGAATGCGGTGACGTATCCGCGCCGAACCAGCGGCGACGCCTCCGCGGTGGTGGCTTCGATGTCCTGCGGATAGTGGATGCGGCCGTCGGCCTCGTCCAGGTTCACCAGGTCGGCGATCCGGCCGGTGACGTAAAGCTCGCCGTCCAGATACACGCCCAGATCGCCGGTCCGCAGCCAGTTTCCGTCGACCAGCGCACCGTCGGCGTGGCTGCCTTCGGGAAGCTGCGATTGCAGCTTGGCGCCGAAAGCCAGCCGGGTCTCGTCGGGTCGCCCCCAATAGCCCCGGCAGACGTTGTCGCCCAGCAGCCAGACCTCGCCCACCTCACCATCCGGCAATTCCGTTCCGGTGTCCGGGTTTACGATCACTCCCCACAGGCTGCGGGCAACCTGGCCGCACGACACCTGCACGACGGCGTTGGGGGCATCCGCTGCCACGCGCACCGCCCGCCCGAAGCCCAATTGCTCACGGTCGAGATAGATCACCGTGGTCTCGGCCGCGTGGTCGATGGTCGCGATCATCAGGGTCGCCTCCGCGATACCGTACGAGGGTTTGAACGCCGTACGCGGTAATCCGTACGGGGCGAACGCTTTATTGAACGTCGTCACCGCATCGATGCTCACCGGCTCGGAACCGATGATCAGTACCACGTTGTGCAGCCCGATGTCGTCGCCGGGCGCGGGCAGCCCACGTTGCGCGGTCCACTCGTATGCGAAGTTGGGCGCTGCGGTGACCACCCGTCCGGTCGCCGATCCGGCAGACAGGGCTTGGATCCAGCGCTGCGGCCTGCGGACGAACGCGGTGGGCGACATCAGCGTGGTGTGTCCGCCGTAGACCGTCGGAAAGCCGATCATGGACAGGCCCATGTCGTGGTAGAGCGGTAACCAGCTGACGCCGTGGGTGTTTCGGTTCAGCAGGTCGATCGACAGGATCATCTGCACGAGGTTCGTTCCGACCGCGCGGTGGGTGATCTCCACGCCGACCGGCGGCCTGGTGGTCCCCGAGGTGTACTGCAGGTGGGAAACGGCGCCCATGTCCAATTCGACCGGAGCGAACGTCTCCCCCGCCGAATCGGGTATCTGATCGATGACAATGACGTGCGGTCGTCGTAGCTGTGGGAGGCCGGCCAGAAAATTCTCGACGGCGTCTTTGGCCGCGGTCGTGGTGAGCACCAGCGCTGGTTCCGAATCGCGAAGTGCGGTGTCGAGGCGTTCCGCGTGGCCCGGCAGTTCGGGAGCGAACAACGGCACCGCGATGCTGCCCGCCTTGATCGCGGCGTAGAAACCGGCAACGTAGTCGATGCCCTGGGGCGCGAGGATCGCGACCCGGTCACCGTGGCCCGCGAACTGTTGCACCCGTGCGCCGATAGCCTGCAGCCGCACCCCGAATTCAGCCCAGGTGACCTGATGGGCCTGTCCTTCCGAGCGGGCATAGTCCAGGTAGCGGTAAGCCACCTGTTCGCCGATATTCGCGACGTTGCGTTCGATGAGCGAGATCAGCGTAGTGCCCGGCGGCAATGCGATGTTGCCGTCGGTATCCAGGCAATCCTCGATCTCTAGCAGGCCTTTTGGAGCCTCCGACTCCTGCTGGGAACCGAAATCCATAATCGAAGTCTAAGCACGCAACGTCCGCTAAAGTCCGTGCCGTACTCGGCGCCGCGACAGCGAAGGCAGGAGCATCCGTGAAGTCAGGCGACCAGGACACCGCGACCACCGGCCGCGATGCGGCGCTCGCCCGAGTGTTTGCCTACCGCGAGCGCGGACGGTCCAGGCCGATGCCGGTTCGCGCGTCCGTGGCCGTCTTGGGCGGCGTCCTGTTGCTTTTGTGCATCCCGCTCATCGTGCTGCTTCCGGAAGTCGGGATACCCGTGCTGCTGGTCGCCTTTCGCCTGCTCGCGGTCGAAGTCGACTGGGCCGCACGGGCCTATGCGTGGACGGACTGGCGCTTCACCCAACTGGGCGACTGGTATCGCCGGCAGTCAAAAGCGGCCCGCGCGGTAATCATGAGCGTTCTACTTCTGCTGGCCGCGGCTCTGGTGTGGCTGATCGTCTACGAATTCGTCTGATGTTCGGCCCGCGTTGTGCTGCAGTGCTTTTCAGGCGAGCCGCCGGTCAGGAGGCGCTGCCGGGGGCGGAATCTTGCTGAGCGGCCTCGGAGTACAGCGCACCCAGCTGTGGCACCTCGAGCGGAACATCCTTTCGCGCTCCACCGATCGCGCTGCTCAGCAGCGGTGCCAATCCAGCAAACGACCCGACATCGAACAACATCAGCGTCAGCAAACGGTTGTGCACGTAGGCTAGTGAGCTGCCGGTGTCTGGGTCGGCCCACCCGACGGTGCCGCCGAGACCGATATGTCCGTACCCCGGCAACAGCCCCGGTACCGGCGACGACTGGTAGCCGTGATGGTAGGTGAACGGGATGCCGAGGTTCAGATCCGGCGTCAGCTCGGGCTTGCCCCGCAACCCGTCTACCAACTCCGACGACAGCAGCCGTGAGCCCTCGATCGCACCGCCGTTGGCGATGGCGCCGTACACCTTGGCCAGGGCGCGCGCCGTCACGACGCCGTTGACGGCGGGTACCTCGCCGTCCAGGAACGGCATTTCGCCTTGCAGCATCGAAAGAATGCCGGGAAAGTAGATCGACCCCAACACGCCGGAGAACGACAGCCCGGCGATTTTCGGCGCGACGAAGTCGAGCACCGGGGTAGGGAAATTCGCCTGCGGCAGCAGCGTCTGGGCAACGGTCGTCGGCGCGCCGGCCGGCGGACGGCCAAGGTGCAGACCGTCGGTGTCGAGCGGTTGGGCCAGTTCTTCGCGGAACAGCTCACGCATGCCTTTGCCGGTCACCGCCCTGGCCAGCCCGGACAGCAACCATCCGTAGGTAATCGCGTGATAGGCCAGCTTGCCGTGCAGGGAGTCCAATGGCGCGGCGGCCAGCCGCGCCTCCATCCCAAGGTGGTCCAATATCTCGTCTTTGCCGACACCCTTGAGGTGGGCAAGGCCGGATCGATGCCGCAACACGTCGCTGACGGTGATCTCAGATTTGCCGTTTTCCCCGAACTCCGGCCAGAACTGGGCGACCGGCTCGTCGTAGGACAGCAGCCCGCGGTCGACCAGCCGGTGGATGACCGTCGCGGTCAGCCCCTTGGTGGCGGAGAACACCATGGCGCCGGTATCGGCCGTCCACGGCACCTTGCCGTCCCGATCGGCAAACCCCGTCCACACGTCGACGACCTGAACACCGTCGATGTACACCGAGAGCGCTCCGCCGCCGAACTTGCGGGCGGGGAACAAGGCCGAAAAAGCTTTGACGGCCGCCCCGAAACGCGAATCGCAGGCGCCTCCCACGCCGGAAGGCAGGCCATTGTCGGGGGTGAGGATGGACGGTTTCGCCATAGATGAATGATTGCGCCCGCCGTTTCCCGGCGCATGCGAATGCCGATTTACGGGTTCAGGCCGGTCGCCATGACGGGTTCCGGCCGAGCCGGGCCAGCAACCTCGACTGCGGGTCGGCATCGTCGCTGATAGCAAACGACGCTGCGAACATCCCCGAAGCGCTCAGCGCGTCCGGGTCGGCCGGCAGTTGCGCCAAGAAGACCGCGC
The DNA here is from genome assembly GCF_059812725.1 of Mycobacterium sp. NGS41. Classification (NCBI taxonomy): domain Bacteria; kingdom Bacillati; phylum Actinomycetota; class Actinomycetes; order Mycobacteriales; family Mycobacteriaceae; genus Mycobacterium; species Mycobacterium sp. NGS41. The sequence goes on along the minus strand of NZ_JCALDF010000014.1, from coordinate 100,038 downwards.
ACCAGCCGGGATCCAGCGAATCGTCGGCTCCGACGGCACGGGCCAGGTCCCAGGTATGCACCAGCACATCCTGCGTCAGGCGTGGGATCAGTTTGTTCGCATCCAGATGCGTGGCTGGATTGTTCGCGATTGCCGGCACCCCGATGACCCGCTCGAAAAGTCCTGTGTCGCCCAATGCTTGCCGCAGGCCCTGATAGGTCAGGTCCCACCGCTGCTGCGGGTCGTCATGGGGCCGTTGTGGTGTCAGGCCCAGCGGACGCAGGAGCAGCACGTCGTGAAAGCCGATCACGTGCTCGAGCACATCTCGGGCCTGCCATCCCGCACACGGCGAACTGCGGTCCCATTTCCCGTCGGCCGATCGGACGGCGGAGCCGAACCGCTGGCATACCGCCAGGTGGAGCTCGCCCGCATTCATGCTCAGGTATCCGACCGCAACAGCCTTCGCACCAGCGAGCGGTTCGGGTCGGCGTCGCGCTCGGCGAGCATGAGCTCGATGCCCTCCTCGACCGCCCCGGCGGTGCGTTCGCGCACCTTGCGGGCCACGGTGTCGTCGGCTTCTTGCCCTTGGAACGATTTGGTGGGGATGGGCTCGCCGAACCAGTAGTACTGGCGCTCCGGACGCGGAAGCGGCGTCAAGCCGACGCCACGTACCAGCGGAGGCGCGTCGGGTGAACCGAGCAGCTTCTCGGTCAGGAATCCCAGCGGCGCCAGCAGCGGGGAATTCCCGTCGAGCAGGATGTCGATACCGTGTTCGGCGCCCACCGACGCGAACGGCACAATCGGATAGCCATGCTGAATGGCCAAGCGCGCGAAGCCAAGCCGGTTCTTCCACACCAGCTTGTAACGTTCGTTTCTGCGCTTGCTGACCTCTCGGCCACCGCCGGGAAAGACCATGACCAGCTCGCCGCGTCGCATCAATTCCGACGTGATCTCTCGGGTGCCCTCCACCACGCCCATTCGAGTCAGCGCGTCGCGCCACCCCGGAACCTTGAAGTGGGCGTGGTCGCCGAGGGAGCGCACCATTCTCCCCCGCTCCCACAGCTCGGCAGCCAGCAACGGCGCATCGACCAGGCCGAGCGTGTTGTGATTGCCGACCAGCAAAGCCCGCTTGCTGGGTACGTTTTCGATGCCGTAGACCTGGGGCTTGATCACCTTGCGAAGCGGCTCCATGAGTCGCAGCGCGGCGGCAACGCCGGCTTTGGTGGGCGCAGGCGGAACCGCAATCGTGTCAGCTTGACTCACACGCTGAGTATGCGCGCCGCGCCCACCAACGGTCGATTTCGTCGGCCCAGCCCGATCGGGTGGGCGAAGGGCTTGCGCGGTAGGGTACGCGGCATGTCGGGTCGGAAATATTCTTTCGAGGTCAACAAGACCAGTAGCGCCCCCGCGGCGACGTTGTTCCGGCTCGAGGTCGACGGTGGAAACTGGTCGAACTGGGCCAAGCCGATTGTCCTGACCTCGAGTTGGGCGCGTCAGGGTGATCCGGCGCCCGGCGGCGTCGGGGCAATTCGCAAGGTAGGCGCGTGGCCGGTTTTCGTGCTGGAGGAAACGGTCGAGTACGAACAGGACCGCCGTCACGTCTACAAACTGGTTGGAACCGCCCCGGTCGAGGACTACCTGGCCGAGGTGGTGTTCACGCCGAATGCGGCCGGTGGCACCGACATCCATTGGAGCGGTTCGTTCGTCGAAAAGGTTCGCGGGACGGGCCCGTTGGTGCGGGCAGCGATGGGCGGCGCCGTGAGCTTCTTCGCCGGACGGCTGGTCAAGGCTGCCGAACGCGAGTCCGGTCGCTGACGTTCAGCTTTGGGATGCAAGGGTTTTGGCCGGTCTGGCCGACCCGTAGCGGATCTCCTCCCGGCGCCGTTGTCGGGCCCACCCGCAACTAGTAAGGTCGGCTAAGTGGTTGACGCCGTCATCGCGGGGGCCGGTCCGAACGGGCTGATGCTGGCCTGCGAGCTGGGGTTGGCGGGGATCCGGCCGGTGGTGTTGGACGCGATACCCGGCCCCAATCCAGAACCACGGGCGAATGGCATTGTGGGGCAAGGGGTTCGGATCCTCGACCACCGCGGTTTGTACGCCGCGCTGGCCGGGACGGCAACACGGCCGCAGCTCGCGCCGCGGGCAATGTTCGCGGCCTTTGCGCTGGATCTTGCGCTGGCACCGGATTCCCAGCTGTTCATGCTCCCCATCCAGCAGCCCAGACTTGTCCAGGTGCTTGCGCGGCGGGCCGGCGAATACGGCGTAGACATCCGTTGGGGTCATGCGCTGTCCGGTTTCGACCAGCACGACGGCGCCGTCACGGTACACATCGACGGTCCGGATGGTCCCTACGATCTGACCGCCGAGTACCTCGTGGGCGCCGACGGCGGCACCAGTCTGACCCGCAAGCTGGCCGGCATCGACTTTCCGGGGATGTCGTCGTACGACTTGGTTGCCCGCCTGGGCTTCGACATACTGCCACCGGCCGAATGGATCGATCCGGTGAGCGGCGGGCTGGATGTGCCGGGGTTTGGCCGTGTCCCGCCCCTGCTGTTCAATCGCGTCGAACGCGGTGTTTTCGCGTGGGGCGCGCTGGGCGGCCGGGCGGTCGTCATCGTCTTCGAATTGGACAGCACGGCTCGGGAACACGCGCGAGATATCCAGGACGACGGCGACGGCCCGCCCATGAGCCTGGCGGAGCTGGAGGCCGCCGCCGCGCGGGTGCTGGGCGCGACTGTGCCGCTGCGCGCCGCGTCCGCGGAGGGGCCGCTTGACCTGCGCAGGTTCTCCGGCATCAACTCACGGATCGCCTCCAGGTACCAGGTGGGGCGGGTAATTCTGGTCGGCGACGCCGCACATGTTCACTCCCCGATGGGTGGACCGGGGCTCAATCTCGGTTTGCAGGACGCGGTGAACCTGGGTTGGAAGCTGGCTGCCGTTCTCAACCGGCGCGTCCAACCCGATTTGCTTGCCACCTACGAGGCCGAGCGTCGGCCCGCCGCCGAACGGGTTGTCATGCACAGCCGCGCCCAGCTGGCTCTGGTCCGGCCCGGGCCGGAGATCACCGCGCTACGGGAACTGTTCTCCGAATTGGTCAGCGAGCCGGATATCGTCCGTCGCCTCACCGACCTGCTGTCGGGCGCGGAAAACCGCTACCCGGCGGACCCTGGCGCCCATCCATTCGTCGGGCGCTGGGTTGCCGACTTCGCGGTGGAAAACGCCGGCGCGACAAGGCGGGTCGCCGAGCTTGCCCGCGATGGGCGGCCACTGCTGCTCGACCTCACCGACCGCGCCGTGGTGGCCGCCGCGCTCTCCGACGTCGAAGACCAGATCACCCTCGCGACCGGACGTGCGGCCGCTGATCTGGCAGCCAAGGCGCTGCTGGTACGGCCGGATGGTTATGTGGCCTGGGCATCGTCGGCGGACACACCGGACACCCGGGAAATGCGTGAGTTGCGTCGCACCCTCGCCTACTGGTTCGGCTGCTGAGCCGCTACTTCGAACCGACCTGCCGTAACTGGGAAAATTTGATAGAAGCTCGAATGCCCATCGATCTAGTTCAGTCGCTACCGTGATCATCCATGCGCGGATGGATCCTCGAGGAATCGCCCGGCGAGTACCGCTGGGCCGATGTTCCGACCCCAGTGCCAGGTCCGGGAGAGGTGCGCATCGAGGTCCGTGCATCGGCCCTCAACCACATCGATATCTGGCTGACACGGGGGACGCCCAAGCCGCGATCCTTCCCGCACGTCTCGGGCTCCGACGTCGCCGGTGTGATCGACATGGTCGGCCCAGGCGTGACCGACTGGGAGCCGGGCGACGAAGTCGTGATGGAGGCGGGCGTCACCAGTCACGAGGCGATCCTCACACGCGGCATCGACAACATCGTCGACCCTGGGCTGCACCTGCTCGGTGAGCACCGGTGGGGTGGTCACGCCGACTACGTCGTGGTCCCGGCGTGGCATCCGGTCCGCAAGCCGAAGCACGTCTCGTGGGTCGAGTGCGCGGCGTATCCGGTGTGTCACGTGACAGCCTGGCGGATTTTGCGCAAGGGCCGCGTGCAGGCCGGGACGAAGGTGCTCGTTGTCGGGGGCGGCGGCGGAGTAGCCGTCGCATCGCTGCTGATCGCCAAGTACCTGGGCGCCGAGGTCTACGTGACGTCGCGGGACGAGGCGAAGCGGAAGCGCGCGAAGGAGCTCGGCGCAGTCGAGGCGTTCGATTCCGCCGGGCCATACCCGGTCAGGGTGGAGGTCGTCGTCGACACCGTGGGCGCGGCGACCTGGGAATCGGCGATCCGAGCACTCGATGCCGGCGGTCGCTACGTCACCTGCGGCGCGACCAGCGGGGTCCAGGTGCCGTTGTTACTGCCCCGGTTGTTCTTCAAGCACCAGGAGCTCATCGGGGTGACGACGGGATCACACCTCGAGTTCGTCCAGGTGACCGACCGCATCGCCCGGGGTCTCCCGGTGATCGTGGACGAGGTGTTCCCCTTCGACGCCTACCCCGAGGCGCTGGCCAAGCTCGCCAAGGGCGACCAGATCGGCAAGCTGGTCCTAGAGCACTGACGTTCGATGCTCTAAAACGCCGGCTCAGACGGTTTTAGCGGGAACCCTTCTCGCTTTCATACTTCTTGGCCATGTGCTCGACGGCCTGCAGCTGCGACTGCGCAAGGCCTTCCCGGACTTGGCCGGCCCGCGCGGCGGCCTCCAGCGTCGGTTGCGCCTGGCCCTGGAAATGCGGGATCACCTCGGCGGCGAACAGCTCGGCGGACCGTTTGGTCGCGGCCGGATTGGCCCACTCGTGGCCCATCTGCAGCATGCAGCCGAATCCGCCGGACTGATCCCACAGCCGCTGCACCTGGGCGCGCGCCCGCTCCGGGCTACCGATGACGCCGGCTCCGTTGTCGTTGATGATGTCGATCATCTCGTCCAGCTGCTCCCCCGGCATGGTCATCTGCGGGAATGCGGCCACCTTCTGGAAATAGTTGAACCACGACTCGATGCCGAACTTCACGTCTTCCCGTGCCTGCGCGTCGGTCTCGGCGATGTGGAACGGCCCGACCAGCGACCAGTTGTTGCGGTCTACCTGGGTGCCGAAGGCCGCGGCGCGTTCTTCGACGATGTCCCAGTGGTAGGACAGCGCATTGAAACCGTCCACCGTCAGCGTCGCGCCGATGGACAGCAAGCCGATGCCGTGCTTGCCGGCCAGCCGCGCACCCGTGGGTGAGGCGACCGCTGCCACCGCCAGCGGGATGCCGCCGTCGGAGTAGGGAGCCAGCTGCAACTGGGCGTCGAACAGCTGGTGCGTCGCGGTCTTGGCGCTGACGGTCTCCCCCGCCAGCAGCCGCACGACGATGTCGAGGTTCGTTTCGAGAAGCTCACGAGTGTCGGTGGGATTCAGGCCGATCATGGCGGAATCGGTGGGCAGTGAGCCCGGCCCCATCCCGCCGATAATTCGGCCATGGGTGAGGTGATCGAGCAGCATCAACCGATCGGCGACCCAAAGCGGGTTGTGGTACGCCAGCGAGATGACGCCGGTGCCGAACCGAATTCGCTTCGCCCGCTCCGCAGCGGCGGCGATAAACACCTCCGGCGAGCTGATGATCTCGCTACCGGCGGAGTGATGTTCGCCCAACCACACTTCATCGAAGCCCAAGGCGTCGAGGTGTTCGATGAACTCCAGGTCGCGCTGCAATGCGAGCGTTGGGTTGGTGCCGGCACGGTGAAATGGCGCGATGAAATATCCGAACCTGAGCTTGGCCATTGCGGCTCCCTTTGCAGTCGAGTTGCGGAGAACCTTAACTCGAATGCAGCCAGGGACCCTAAGCCTTACTTACCGAACGATCACGGGTAGCCGCCGCAGACGTTGCCGACGCAGCCGCCGCCACCGCCCGGGCCTCCGCCGCCGCCGCCGACGCCGGGAATGCCGCCGCCTCCGCCGCCGGGTCCGCCGCTACCGCTGGGGCCACCGGGGATACCGCCGCCTCCGCCGCCGGGTCCGCCGCTACCGCTGGGGCCACCGGGGACGCCACCGCCTCCGCCGCCGGGTCCACCGCTACCGGTGGGGCCTCCGGTGCCTGGTGCGGATGTCTGCCCAGGCGCAACGCTGGATGAAGGGGCCGTCGTCATCGGAGTGGTCGGCGTCGTGGAACTGCTCGGTCCTTTGTTTCCGCCGCCGCCGCATCCGACCGCCAAGACAAGCATGGCGGCACCTCCGAACACCGCGACGGCCGTCCTAGCTTGTGATCTCATCAGCTCCCCAATCTCGTTGAGTCCTTGGTCGTACCTACCCCGTCAAGCGGGGGTGCAAACGGGACCGAACAGACGACGAGATCTGGACCGAAATGAAAAGGCTGGTAGCCGAATTCGCGGTGGTAGGCCTTTACCCCTCTTTGGTGATCAACCGGCGCAGTGCCTCGCGGTCCGGCGTAAGCAGCTCAGCGATGCGCGGGTGGTTCACCTCGGCGACGATGATCTCGCCGACCTCCTGGTAAACCTCGCTGAAAATGCCGTGGGACTTCATCTTTTCCGTTTGATACTGGTTGTCCTCGGTCGGCGTGACGTAGTACACCGCGTCCGCCTTGAAGCGGTGCACCAGCCACAGGTGGATCAGCGTCATCAGCCGCTTCTGCCGCAGCTTCTCGGCGAAGGTGTTCTGATCGCGCACCTGCAGGATGCTGCGGCCGTGCCGGTCCTTGATGGGATCGACGACGACGTTGGCCAGCTGCTCGTCACCGCTGCCGTAGATGCCGAGCTCGAGCACATCCGAGCCGGCGCGGCGGGGCCGCAGTTGCACGCGGAGCTTCTCGCCGAGTTGGTAGTGGTCGCTCCACAACGCCAGCCATTCCTCCAGCAACTTTTTCGGCACCTCGGTCTGGACCAGATGCTGGTGCTGCGTGGAGCCCTTGCCCATCGCCTTCGTGGTCGCCGTGCGTCCCGACGAGGCGGCCAACGCCCCGTCGCTGCGCGGCCCGCCGACCAGCGTCTGCGGAGTGCGGTACGGCGACTCGACCAGGCGCATCTTGCGCTGCAGCCGGGCCAGTGCCAGCATGCCGTCCTGCTTGAGGTTGGTAGCGAACTCCTCGGCGGCGACGCCGTCGATCTGATGTCCGCCGTAGGTGATGAAGTTGAAGACGAAGCCCATCTTGCCGAGCTCTTCGGGGAACTGCTTCATTTCATCATCGCTCATGCCGGTGGTGTCCCAGTTGAACGACGGGGAGAGGTTGTAGGCCAACATCTGGTCCGGGAACTCGGCGTGGATCGCCACGGCGAACTCCCGCGCGTCGGCCAGATCGGCTGTCTTGGTTTCCATCCAGAGAATGTCAGCGAACGGTGCCGCCGCCAGCGATTTGGCGATCGCATACGGAATGCCGCCGCGGATCTGGTAGTAGCCCTCCGGCGTCTTTGCCAGTTCGCAGTCCCATCCCGGGTCGACGCCCAGCTCCGCCGCTTTACGCCGGGCGTCGTAGAGCGACGCACGCGCGGCGAAGGCCCGCCACTCCTCGGACGTCATCCCACGTGGCTCGTCATCGCTCTCGTCGAATTCCAGGACCTCGGCCACGGCTTCGCCGTACGTCATCACCCCGGCGTCGTCTTCCCAAGCGGCGACAAACCGCGATTCAACTTGGTCGTAGACGTCGTCGATCAAGGTCTCGTCGCTCTCCCGCCACTTGTTGACCGCCTCGGAGACCAGGTCCGTGATGCCGTTGCGCTCAAGCCATGCCTGGGCGGCCGCGTACTCTCCGTCGCTGAGGGCGTAGAGCAGGTGACCGTTGAGTTGTTTGGCGCCCAATTCGTAGAAGTGCCGCATCATCGCCAGGAAGCAGGCCTTGTACGAAGGAATCTTCAGATTGGTGGCACCCAGCAGGAACGGCTGGTCTCGCTCGTCGGCCCGGCTGTCGATCAGGGTGGCCGCCTCGGCGTCGGTGCGGGCCACGATGATGCCGGGCACCTGCATGACGTCGAGCTGGAAGCGCGCGGCGTTGAGACGCTTGATCTGTTCGTCTGACGGCACCAGTACCTTGCCGCCCTGGTGGCCGCATTTCTTGGTCCCCGGGCGCTGGTCTTCGATGTGGTAGCCCGGCACGCCGATTTCGACGAAGCGGCGGATCAGGTTGCGCACGTGCGGGTCACCGCCGTGGCCGGTGTCGGCGTCAGCGATGATGAACGGCCGAAAGTCGACTTCTGGGCTCGTGGCGCGCTGTTGCTCACTCATTTGCAGCCGCAGGTACTGCTGATTGCGGTCGGCGGTAAGAAGCGCCCGCACTAGCACCGCGGCATCGTCGGGCACCTGGCTCAGCGGGTAGCTGGCCAGGTCGGGGCCGGGGTCTTCGGTGGTGGAGCCCTTGGCCGAGGTTGCCCAGCCGCCGAGGTAGATCCCCTCGATGCCCATCCGCTTCATGCTCACGGCCTGGCCCGGCGAGTAGGGACCGAACGTCGTGATGCTCTTTTTCTCTGCGTAAAGTTCGCGCAGGCGCTCATAGAAAGCTGCCGCAGCCTCCCGCGCCACGGTGTAGTCGGTGGGGATGGTGCCGCGCTGTTCTACTACTTGGCGGGCCGAGTAGAGGCGAGTAATCCCGGCAAAGCGCGGGCCGTCGAAGTATCGCTGTGTGGCGGCGACCTGTTGTTCGAACTGTGAATGGACCTCAGTGTCCGATTCGATGATGGCCATGGCCTTACGCTCCCTCTACAGCACGGTTCCGCTGTCGCAGAGAGTGTATCCCCGGACTGGGTGGTTGAATCACGGGTCGGCAGAGCGTTAGCAGCCACTTCGGACGCAGGACTTTCAGCCTGCGCGCTGGTGCAGCCAATCCCGCTGACGGCGTACAAAATCCGCGTCGACCGGTTTGCCGTGACCCGGGACGTAGATCGCGTCCGCTCCGCCGGCCGAGAGCAGCCGATCCAGTGTCGCCGGCCAGGCGGCCACGTCGGAATCGTGGTCAATGAAGGGGTCGGCGGATTCCTCGACAAGATCGCCGGTGAACACCACGGGCCGGCCGTCGTCGTCGGCATCGTGCGTGATCACGACCAGATCCGCGTTGGTGTGGCCACGACCCAGGTGGGTGACAGTGACGCTGCGGTTGCCGAGATCGATAGCGGTGTCATAGATTTCGTGCTGCGGCGGTCGCAATGCCGCGATGGCGCGGTCAACCTCAGCACGGTCCGCGCCGTAACTCAGTGCGTGACTGCGAAGCTGGTCCGTGGCCGACGACAGGTAGTCGGCGACTTCAGGTGCGCAATACATCTCGGCTTCGGGAAACGCGGCGGAACCGAGCACATGATCGAAATGCTTGTGCGTCAACACGATATGCGTCACCGGGCCACCGGTGAGGCGCCGGGCGCCGGCATCGATCGCGGCCGCCTCGCTGAGCGTGGTGCCGGTGTCGACGAGCAGTGTTCCGGCGCTGCCATGGACCAGCCCGATGGTGACGTCGCAGAACGGTATCCGGCAGCGTTGCACCCCGTCGGCCACCTGTTGCCAGGCGAAATCCATAGAAAGAGCATAGAAAAAATGGAGGCCGTGCAGCCACTGCGGGTCAGTAGGATTCGCGCATGGGGTGGAGATCTCCGGGACGGATCATCACTGTGGTCGTTGCCGTCGTAGTCCTAATCGTCGGGGTGGCGAGCTGGCTCCTGATCCGCTTCGACTTGATGCCCGACACCAACGCTGGGTCTGTGCACCCCACCGCAATCAAGGGCACACAGGTCGTTATCGTGACCGCCGTCGATGCCAACGGACAACCGGCCAGCGGTTACCGGCAGGCGCCTGCTTCGCAGGATCTCGGCAGTGTCGCCGAGGTCTCCAACTGCACCGCGTCCCGGGCCGCGGTTGCGGTCGATATCTATCTCTGTGCGCCCAGCGCTGCCGGGGCCGACGTGTGTTGGCCGTCGACGCCAAAATCCCTGCTGTGCCTCAACGATCCCTGGGACACCGGGCTGCGCCGGGTGACCTACACCGAACCGCTTCCGCACGTGAAGCCACCGGCATCGCCCGAGCCGTTTGCGTTGCTTCTCGACGACGGCACACGATGCCGTCTGCGTAACGGCGGCGCATGGGGCGGACGTGACGACGGCTTGGTCGGTGCTTACGGTTGTCCCAACGCAAATCTGGCAGTGCTCGTCCCTGCGCGACGGGAGGGTGATGCGTCGACGATCGACCAGTCGCAGCCGATGTGGACTGTGAAGATCGGTTCGCTGGGCTCCGGTGATCCGCATCTGCCGTCGCCGCAGACACGCGCGGTGAAAACGGCCTGGTTCGCCGGCGCTTAGCCGGGCCGGGCTTCGGAAGGAGGAATGAATGCGCGCAGTTGTCATCGCCAAGCATGGCGACCCGTCCGTGTTGCAGGTGCAGCAGCGGCCGGACCCGCCTCCCCCTGGCGCCGGCCAGATGCAGATCGCCGTTCGCGCCGCGGGGGTGAACTTTGCCGACCACCTCGCCCGGGTCGGCCTGTATCCGGACGCTCCGAAGCTTCCAGCGGTGGTCGGATACGAGGTAGCCGGAACGGTCGAGGCCGTCGGCGCCGGAGTCGACCAGAGCCGCGTCGGGCAACGTGTCTTGGCCGGCACGCGATTCAATGGTTACTCCGAAATCGTCAACGTGGCAGCGAATGACTCCGTGACGCTGCCGGACGGGGTGAGCTTCGAGCAAGGCGCCGCCGTCCCGGTCAACTACGCGACCGCCTGGGCGGGCCTGCATGGCTACGGGTCGCTGCGCGCCGGCGAGCGGGTGCTGATCCATGCGGCGGCGGGCGGCGTCGGCATCGCGGCCATTCAATTCGCGAAAGCCGCCGGCGCTGAAGTGCATGGCACCGCATCGCCTGGAAAGCACCAGAAGCTGGCCGAGTTGGGTGTGGACCGGGCAATCGACTATCGCCGCGACGGCTGGTGGAAAGGCCTGGAGCCCTACGACATCGTGTTCGATGCGCTGGGCGGCACGTCGCTGCGGCGGTCCTACGATCTGCTGCGTCCCGGCGGACGGCTTGTCGGCTACGGGATTTCGAACATGCAGCAGGGTGAAAAACGTTCGCTGCGCAAGGCGGCACCCCACGCGCTGGCCATGCTGCGCGGGTTCAACCTGATCGACCAACTCTCGGAGTCCAAGACTGTTATCGGACTGAACATGCTGCGACTGTGGGACGATCGCGGCACGCTCGAGCCGTGGATCACTCCGCTGGCCCAAGCGCTCGATGACGGTACGGTCGCCCCGATTGTTCATGCCGCGGTGCCGTTCGCCGAAGCTCCGGAGGCGCACCGGATCCTGGCGGCGCGGGAGAACGTGGGCAAGGTGGTGCTGGTGCCGTAGGCAGAATGGCCGAACGGTAGTTCTCGGCGCTGTCGATCTGACAATATTGCGCAATGGCAGTTACCGATACCCGTGAAATCGTCATCGAGGCGACACCCGACGAGATCCTGGATGTGTTGTACGACCTCGAGAAGTTGCCCGAGTGGTTCCCGACGACCAAGTCCGTCGAAGTCTTGGAGCGTGATGACGAGGGCCGTCCGCGCGTAGCCCGGCAGGTCGTCAAGGTCGTGGGCGTTCCCGACGAGCAAGTACTTGCCTACTCGCAAGAAGACGACGGGGTGAGCTGGACGCTGGTAAGCGCCAAAGGGCAACGCGCGCAGGAGGGCCGGTACACGCTGACCCAGCAAGGCGATTCCACCAGGGTCCACTTTGACCTGATGATCGACCTAACCATCCCGGTCCCCGGGTTCCTGATCAAGCAAGGGACCAAGGGAATAATGGACCAGGCAACCAAGGGACTGCGTGATCGAGTGCTTAAGGTCAAAAAGGGCAAGAAGTAGCACCGCAGTGAGCACGCTTCGCCGGATCACGTCGGCCATGGCCGGGCCGGCACTCGTGATGGCGCTAACCGGCTTGGGTGGCCAGATTTCCACCGGTACGGCCGTGGCGGCGCCCCCCGGCGGGCCGTTGACGATCACCAGTCCCGCGTTCGCCGACGGTGCGTCAATCCCCGTGCAATACAGCTGCAAAGGGGCCAACACGGCGCCGCCGTTGTCGTGGTCAACGCCATCGGGCGCGGCGCTGGTAGTCGACGACCCGGACGCCCCAGGCGGAACGTATATCCACTGGATCGTCACCGGAATCCCGTCCGGTTCCGGCAGCACGTCGGATGGTCAGACTCCTGGTGGCGGCAAGGTGCTGCCGAACTCCGCGGGCCAGGCTTCGTACGCCGGGCCGTGCCCGCCGGGGGGCAGCGGCGTGCACCATTACCGGTTCACGCTGTACCAGCTTCCGGACAACTACCAACTGCCCGGCCACTTGGCCGGCGCGCAAGCCGCGCAGACGATCGCCGGCGCCGCAACCGCACAGGCCAAGCTCACCGGGACGTTCGAACTTGCGCTGCACGGGTGAGCATGGCTTGCCCGTCTGTCAACGGTCGTCGAGTACCTGATAGGCGGCGTTATAGCCGGGAGTGAACGTGATCCCCGGCCCGCCATGGCATCCCGCGCCGCCGAGGTAGAGGCCGTCGATCGGAATCGGCATGTCGAGGAAGCCCTTCGGCCCAGGACGGTTGGGCCCCATCAGGTCTGGATGCAGTAGACCGTGACAGAAGTCGCCGGCGGGTGCGCCGAACATCGTGTTCATGTGATACGGCGCGAATGTAATCTGCCGTATCACGATGTCCTTGAAGTTGGGGGCGAATCGGGTGATCTTGTCGATAACACGTTGAGCCATCTCGTTTTTGAGGTGACCGTGCTGGTCGCGGCTGACTTCGACGGGGAACGCGTATGCGAACGCACTGGCGGCGTGCTTACCGGGCGGGGCCATGCTCGGATCATGCACAGAGGGAATCTGCATTCCCATCGACGGGTTGTCCGGGACGATGCCTCGGCAACACGTTTCCCACTGCAGCTGTTGCTCTTCCGGAGAGCCGAAAATGCCGACCGACTGTTGCATGCCCTCCTCGTTCAACAGTTCATACGGCGGCGCGAACTCAGGCAGGCCGTCCAGGGCAAAGTGAATCTGCACGAAGGATGCCCGGTGATCACGGTCCGAAACACGCGATACCAGTTCTGCCGGAACATGTTCGGGTGCGATGAGCTCGGTGAGCGTCAGGTCCGGCGACAGGTTGGACACCACGATCGGCGCGCTGAGCATCGATCCGTCCCGTAGCCGCACACCGGTCACCTTGCCGTGGTCGACCAGAATCTCTTCGACCTTGGCGCGGAACCGGATCTCGCCGCCGTTTGAGACGAAGAGCTCGCGCAGGTGTTCGGTGAGCGCCCCGATGCCGCCCTTGAGCTTGGTCATCATCGCGGTGCTGTTGTCCGGCACCGCCAGGGCGAACGCCAGGCAGGTGGCACTGCCGGGGGTATAGGGGCCGCGATAGGTGGAGTTGACGGCCAGAAACGCCAGCATTCCCCGCATGACGGCGTGCTTGTCTTTGTCGGGCAGGTAGCGGTCGATCACATCCATCGCCGACCCGAACAGCATCTCGTGAATGGCCCGGCGTTCGGCGTCGTTGCCCGCGCACGCGTACATCTCGTCAAGGGTCTTGGGCGGCTTGCGAACATCGAAGCGGCCGAGCGCCTTTGCGGGCCCCTGACTCCATCCGATCAGCTCGGCCATGCCGGTGACGGCCTCGAAGCCGTGCTTGTCGCCGAGGTGGGTCATCAGCTGCATCGGATCGCGGTAGAAGACCATCGGCTCTTCTCCGTGTTCACCGATGTTGGTCGACATCACGTCGGGCTCCACTGTGGGCAGCGTGTCGAGGCCGAGATCCTTGGTGATCTGGCTTGCGGTGGGGAACTGCACCGAACCGGCGATCTCGTAGCGGAAGCCGTCGATCAATTCGACCGTCGCCGCCATTCCGCCCGCGTAGGTGTTTGCTTCCAGACACACCGTGCGCAGGCCCGCGCGCTGCAGAATCGCCGCGGCGGTGAGCCCGTTGTGGCCGGCGCCCACGACGATCGCGTCATACTCCGTCTTGGTCATAGTAGCCAAGAATATGTCAGTACTGACATAATTGGAAGATGCCAGCATCAAACCGTCATGAGCTACGCCGTCGGTCGACGCATGAGGCGCTTCGCCAAGCCGCGCTGAAGAGCTTTGCCCGCAAGGGATTTGCCAACGTGACCGTAATGGAGCTGGCTCAGGAGGCCGGCGTCACCGAGCGCACCTTCTTCCGCCATTTCCCAACCAAGGAGGCGGTGCTGTTCCAGGATTACGAGACACAGCTGGAATGGCTGGCCGAGGCGCTTGGGCAGCGTCCGGTTACCGAGTCGCTGTTCGACGCGGTGCTGGCCAGTGTCGCCACGTTTCCGCACGACCTGGAAGTGGTACGCCACGCCGCGACCGCCCGCGCGGAGTTGATCAGTGCCGAACGGGTCGCGGGTCACCTGCGGGTGGTGCAGTCGTCGTTTGCCCAGGTGTTGAGCGAATTCGTCCGTAGCCGGCGCCCGGAAGTCCCGAACCCCGACCTGGCCGCCGAGGTTGCGGGCTCTACTCTCGCGGCGGCCCTGGTTGTGGCAGTTGAGCATTGGGGCCGAAACGGGTGCATCGGCGACCTCGGTGAACTGGTGGCCGCCAGCCTGGATCTGGTGCGTTCAGGTTTGGCGCCGCTCGCTTAGCAGAATCGACGCAGGAAGACGTGCGCGCCTCAGTACAGCGGTGACCAGGCCGAGGTGCGCAGCAGCCGGCTGGTCCACTGGTCGCGCAGATCCAGTGCGTCGTGCATCCAGGTCCCCGGCGCGCGGTGTTCGGGGGGAATGTGGTTTCGCAGCAGCTCGATCAGCGCCTCCGGCCGCCGAATCCGCTGCATCAAGGTCACCTCGCGGCGCTGGTGGCTGCCGAGCGCGGGCTGGAAAGCGGCGTGGATCGACAGCATGGACGACGGCCGCTCGAGACTCTTGGCATACACCTGGCCGCAGCGGTCGATGTATTCCTCGAATTTGTCTTGGTAGGGCCACATGGTGTCTTCCATGTAGAGACTCAGATCGTGCTCGCGACCGTCGACCGGCACCTCGTGGAACGGCACTTCCTGCAGCGGCGACCACGCCAGCGGCACCAGTAGCTTGGATTCGACGTCGTGGCGGAGTTCGTCCACACGGCGCATCCACTTCTGCAGATCGCCCTTTTGCACCCGCAGGGCGAGACGCTCCCATGCGGCGCCATCTTGAATGGCGGTGATGGTGACGACGATGTAGGCGGGTCCGCTTCCTTGCGCGTGGTCGGCGTACCAGAGCAACCGGGCGTCGTCATCAGCGGCGAGCATCGGCATCCAGTGGTCCCGAAAAGCGGCCTCGAAGTCGTCTTCGGCGCGTCCGCGCACTTTGTGCACCTCGTGCATAAACAGCACGCCGAGACCTCCCATAAGGGGCGTTCCACTTTCACCGCCCTCGTTCAACGGACGGTATCGTTGGCGTTTCCCCGGGTTGACGCCGGGTCTACGTATGTCTAATGGTGCGGGTTCGGCGACCTAGACACTTGGGCCGAGAATCTGGTTTGCTCAAATCGGTACGCGTCGTTACCGGGCAGGAGATCGCGCATCAGTGGATATCGCTTCGGTCGACGAACTGCTCACCACGACGCGCTCGGTGCGCAAACGGTTGGACCTGACCAGGCCGGTCGGCCGCGACGTGATCCTCGACTGCATACGCTTGGCCATGCAGGCGCCCACGGCCAGCAACGAGCAGGACTGGCGGTGGCTGGTGGTCACCGATGCCGACAAGCGAGCCGCGATCGCCGACATCTACCGCAGCATCGGCGCGGAATACCTTGCGTACGCCGCCAAGAACACGTCGGATCCGCAGACCCGGCGCGTGTACGCCAGCGCGATGAGCCTCACCGAGACGCTGGCCCAAGTTCCGGTGCATGTCATCCCTTGCCTGGACCGCCGCTTCGACGACGCTGACCTGGGCGTGGCCGCGGCAGCCTGGGCGTCGATCATCCCGGCCGGCTGGAGCTTCCTGCTCGCCCTACGGTCGCGTGGACTGGGATCGGTCTGGACGACGATGCATCTGTTCAAGGAGCGGGAGGTGGCCGAGTTGCTGGGCATTCCGGCCACGGTCACGCAGGCCGCGCTGTTCCCGGTGGCCTACACGATTGGCACTGACTTTCGGCCGGCCGCACGCCCACCGGCGGAGACCGTCACTTCCTGGGACTCCTGGGGAGACACCTGATAGAAGAAGGCTGATGCAGTCCTACACCGTGCAATTCCATGTCGACGCACCCCCGCAAAAGGTATGGCGGGTGCTGCATCCGCCGGTCCCACCCAACTCGCCCCGCCCACGGGTCCTCAAGTGGCCGACCGGCAGCATGGAAATCCTCAACGAAGGCGACGAGGCCGGCGAGGGACTGGTCCGCACTTGCATCTTCGAAGTGCCCAAGTATCTGCTGTCCGGCGGCAGGGCGCGATCATGGGAGACCGTGACTGAGGCAAAGCTGCACAAACTGTCGCGATACGTGGCCGTCGGCGCGCCGCTGTGGTCACGCGCCGAGGGCTACCACGAACTCGAGGAGCAGCCCGACGGCACCACGGTGCTGACCTTCCACGAGACGTATCACGCCTACAACCCGGTGCTTCGGTTCTTCCTGGAACGCCCGGTGCACGCCAAGATTTCGCGCGACAACCTCGAGACTTACGAGCACGCGCTCGGCTATGCCGGCCGGGTGCGACGGCTAGACGTGAGCCGGTCAGGGAGCGGTTTGCAGCAGCGCGGCCACGAACGCGAGGACGGCGACGCATGCCGCGACTATCGCCGTCAGCGCAAGCATTGACCCGGCCGCGGCCAATCGGTCACTCTTGTTCGCGTTCTCATCGCGCATGACCCTGAGAGACCTCGGAATGCCGCGAAATAGGTCTGGCCAGGCCACCCGCGCAGTAGCCCGCCCCACCCCGGTGGGATCGGCCGATGTGCGGCGGTGCGGCGCCACCCCGGTGCCGTTGGCGAAAAGCACAAACCCCGCCACAAACGACACCACGCTTACTATCACCAACACAATGGCAAGCCACAGCATTTATGCCCCCTCCTCATCTGCTGGCGGCTACCACCCCAGAGTGCAATCCCGTTGAGGTACAACCTGATTCACCGCGGTAGGCACCGCACGCAGACTAGTGTTGATCGCTGGCCGATCCGCCTTTCGTTTCGGTTCGGATACCCATCCAACTGCTGAGAAAAACGACGCGACTATCTAGCCGAGCTGCGCGCGGAAACAATTCACGCTTCGCCGGTGCTCGGCGCGCGTGCCACGAAGCGGTCGGCTTGATCTGCAAAATTCGAAATACGCTGGTCACCTCCGGTAACCTGCTTCCCATGGGTTTCAAGTCAGCAGCGGTTGCGGCGAAGGTTGTTGCCGCGGGACTGATGGTCGCGGCCTGGGCCGCATCCGCGGGAGTTGCCAGCGCGGATCCAGGGCCGACGCCGACGCCGACGCCGTCACCCGGGCCGTCCCGGGGACCGGCACCCGGGCCGGCGGCAGCAGGCCCGAAGACAACGATCGACAAAGACGGCGTCTACGTGGTGGGTAAGGACATCTTGCCGGGCACCTACAGTACGGCGGGACCGGTCGGCAACGGCACCTGCTATTGGAAGCGGATGGGCAATCCCGACGGCAATCTCATTGACAATAACTTGACTAAAAAGCCGCAGGTAGTGCAGATCGAGGCGACCGACAAGGCGTTCAAGACCAACGGTTGCCAGCCTTGGCAGACCACCGACGCCGCCCCTCCCGCAGCCGCCTCCGGACCGCTCGCGGGTCTCCAACTGCAAGGCAACCTGGCCATCCTCAATGGCTTGCTCGGCCCGAGCGGCCAGCGACTGCCCTAATCCTGAGGGGGCTGGCGGACTGATGGCGACCGGCCAGCAGGTGGTCGTGATCGGCGCCGGCGTGAGTGGCCTGACGTCCGCAATTTGTTTGGCCGAAGCGGGCTGGACCGTACAGGTATGGGCGGCCGACATGCCGCAGCAGACGACTTCGGTGGTGGCGGGCGCGGTATGGTCTCCGCCGCGGCCAGCTGAACGCGCTGCCCAGACGCTTGCCTGGAGCGCGCACTCGCTGCGGGTGTTTCAGGAGCTGGCCGAGGACCCCGCCACCGGAGTGCGGATGGCACCGGCGCTGATGGTCGGCGACCTGACCCGGTCCGAGGCGATGTCGTCCGCGGCCGAGCTGATCCCCGACCTGCGACCGGCCGACCCGGCCGACATCCCCGCGGATTTCCATGCCACCATGCCGATGGTCGACATGCCCCAATACCTCGAATACCTGACCAAGCGGCTGGCCGCGGCCGGCTGTGAAGTCGAGATCCGCCGGGTGCGCTCGCTGGCCGAGGCCGCCGACGCGGCACCGATCGTGGTCAACTGCGCCGGGCTGGGCGCCGGGGCCCTGACCGGCGACGATACCGTTCGGCCACTGTTCGGCCAGCATGTCGTGTTGGCCAATCCCGGCCTGCAGGAACTATTTCTGGAAATCGACAGTGGCTCGGAATGGACCTGCTACTTCCCGCACCCGCAGCGCGTGGTGTGCGGCGGTACCAGCATCCCGGACCGTTGGGATCTCACCCCTGATCCCGACTTGACCGACCGGATCGTCGAACGTTGCCGTCGAATCCAGCCGCGGTTGCGTGACGCCCGGGTGATCGAGACGATTACCGGTCTGCGTCCCGACCGACCGGCGGTACGGCTGGAGGCTGAGCAGCTGGGGCGTGCGCGCTGCCTGCACAACTACGGCCACAGCAGCAATGGTGTGACCTTGTCATGGGGTTGCGCGCGCGACGTGGTGCGCCTGGTCAACGGCTAGCTCGCAAGCAGCAGCGCGGTGTCTACCGAGGAGTACATGGGCAGCAGGCCGTGCAGTCCGCACGCGGCGATGGTCTGGGCCACCACTGGCTGGCTGCTGACGAGCCGCAGACTGACACCGCGCTGACGGCACCGCTCGGCCTCCTGAGCCAGGACGGCGTAGCCACAGGAACCGATGAACTCGAGGTCACGGACGTCGATCACGAACGGACCCGGGGCGACCGCGATGGAGGCGTTCCGCCGCACCAGGCGCTGCCACGAGCTCTCATTGCTTGCGTCGACGTCGCCGCCGACATGAACGACCACCGCCGAGCCACTACATTCGGTGAATGCCCGCAGGCCGCTCGGCATGTCACCCGAATGAGGACTCAGACGCGTGCTCGAAGTCTCCGGGAACTCGATCGCGACAACGTCCATCCTGTGCAAATTCCCGTCTTGGTGCGCGGATGAGTGAGCGGATAAGTGTCGCCTTCCTGAGTGCCAGAAAGGCCACTGGCGGCGTGTCGTCATAGCGGAGGTATGCCCGTTTTTATGGTGTTGCTAAGCATATGTCGAACAAGAACTGACAACCAGGGCTGTCGGCGACCGAAATCGGGAGGCAATAGGCGGTGAGCTCGATTGAGCATTGACTATGCGCTGCACGGCCACATCGTCACCGTCACGATCAACCGTCCTGAGTCCCGCAATTCGCTGGACATGGAACATTTCCGCGATTTGGCCCATGCTTGGGCGGCTTTCCGCGACGACCCGAGCGCCTGGGTTGCAGTGGTCACCGGCGTCGGGCGGGATTTCTGCACCGGAGCCGATCTGAAGAAATTCATTCCGGAATTGACCGGTGACCTGCCCCAGCCCGCGGGCTGGAACAAGGCCGACGCTATTCACGCCGTCCTGCACCGGTTTCCGGTGTACAAGCCGATCGTGGCAGCGGTGAACGGGACGTGCGTGGCCGGCGGTTTCGAGATGCTGGGTTCCACCGACATCCGGGTGGCGGTGCCCGAGGCGCGATTCGCGGTGATGGAACCGAAGCGTGGGCTGTTCGCCGGGGGCGGCACGACGGTGCGGTTGCCGCGTCAGATCCCCTATGCGCTGGCGATGGAGTTGCTGCTGACCGCGGACATGGTGGACGCGCAGCGGGCTCTGGAGATGGGATTGCTGAACCGGGTGGTCCCGGCGGACCGGTTGCTGGATACCGCCTACGAGTACGCCGAGCGCATCGCGGCCAACGCACCGCTCGCGGTGTTCGCGACGAAGCAGTCGGCCGCCGAAGCCCTCTCGCTTGACCTCGATTCGGCGTACGACAACGAGACCCGGCACAGCGATCGGGTATTCGCTACCGAGGACGCCAAAGAGGGGCCGCGCGCGTTCGCAGAGAAGCGGCCGCCGCGCTGGCAGGCCAAGTAGTTCCCCGTAGCTATTGCCTGCTGCGCTTAACGCGGCGAGTCAGCAGCGACAGGATCCAGCTGACGATGGACAACAGGATCGCGGCCCAGATCGCGTCCCACCAGAAGTGGTCGATCTGCAATCCCCACCCGGTGGTGTGTTTGGTGATCCAGGCGGTGAGCCACAGCATGAAGCCGTTGATGACGACGTGGAACAACCCCAGCGTCAGGATGTACATCGGGATGGACAGGATCTGTACCACCGGTTTGACGAATGCATTGACCAGACCGAAGATCACCGCGACGACGAAGATGATGCCGACCTGTTCCAATTTGGTGTCGCCGCCGACGAAATGCACTCCTTTGACGAACAGGGTGACAACCCATAAGGCGAATCCGGTCAATGCGGCGCGCAGCAGGAAGGGGCCCATGCGCCGATCTTTGCACGCGCTGGGTCAATTCAGGTTGTAGAAGCGCTGCGCGTTCGACGCGCCGATCTTTTCCCGCGCTTCTTCGCTGATATCGGTGCGGGTGCGCAGATGCTTGGTGCTTTCCGGCCATTCGCCGTCCCAGTGTGGGTAGTCGCTGGCGAACATGATGAAATCGGCGCCCAGGACGTCGATTACGCCGGGCAGGATCGGTTCCTCCGGTTCGCAGGTGACCCAGATGTTGCCCGCCGCCAGATATTCGTGTGGGTCTCGGCGCCAGCCCCGTTCGACCCAGTCGCCACGTTTCTCGTAATGCTCGTGCAGGCGATCGATGAAGAACGGGACCCAGCCGGCGCCCGCCTCGAGGAAAGCGACCCGCAACTGCGGATGCCGCTCGAACACTCCGCCGGAGACCAGCGCGGTCATCGCCGTCATCTGGTCGAACGGAAAGCTGATGCAGTGCACCTGGATGTAATTGGTGAACCGGTCCACGCCGATCTTCGGCAGGTGAATGCCGGGTGCACCGTGGATGCCCAACGGCATCTGCAGCTCCACGGCGGCTGCGTAGAACGAGTCGAGGTCGGGATGGTCGAGGTTGCGGGCCTTGAGTGCAGGCGGGACCAAGGTCGCGACCAACCCCAGGTCTTTGGCCTCGTGCATGATGTCGATGGCCACCTGCCCGTGTTCGACCGGCGTCACCGCGACGCCGCGCAGCCGGCCGTTCGTCGGCGCGCAGTAGTCGGCGATCCACTCGTTGTACAAGCGCGCGAATCCCGCTGCGAAATCGGGATCTTCGAGGCTGGGCACGCAGAGACCGAGGCTGGGATACAGGACCATCGTGTCGATGTGATCACGGTCGGCATCCCCCACTACTCCCTCGGCCGTCCGGCAATTGACGTCGGGCGCCTTGGTGATCCCGTGCTCGGGCGGACAGCCCGCGCCGGGCCCTTCGTCCTCCGGGTAGTTGCGGCCTTCGAACATCAACCGCATGCGCTTGTCGGTGCTGGGTTTGACGTAATCGGGCCAGCGTCTGATCGCTTCGGTCGCCAGCGAAGAGTTCTCGGCGACGTGTCCATCGGCATCGATGATCCGCATAGACCGGGAACTTACTCCCGCGCACCGCGTGGTCAATCAACTCGCACCACCGCGACTGCTACGCCACGATGCTCACGTGACAAGTTCTCAGAAGATCACCGGCGATCAGCGCAACTCGTTCATCGCGGCGATGCTCGGTTGGACGATGGACGCCTTCGACTATTTCATCGTGGTGTTCGTCTACGCCGATATCGCAAAGACGTTCCACCACAGCAAGGCCGAAGTCGCTTTCCTGACCACCGCCACGCTGATGATGCGTCCCGTGGGCGCACTGCTGTTCGGACTGTGGGCCGACCGGGTCGGTCGCCGCCTGCCACTGATGGTCGACGTGATCTTCTACTCGCTGGTCGGGTTCCTGTGCGCGTTCGCGCCGAATTTCACGGTGCTGGTAATCCTGCGACTGCTGTACGGCATTGGCATGGGCGGCGAATGGGGGCTGGGCGCCGCCCTCGCCATGGAGAAGGTTCCGGTCGAGCGGCGCGGGTTCTTCTCGGGGCTGCTGCAGGAGGGCTACGCGTTCGGCTATCTGCTGGCAAGCGTGGCAGCGCTGGTGGTGATGGACTGGCTGCATCTGTCGTGGCGCTGGTTGTTCGGTCTGTCCATCGTCCCGGCCCTGATCAGCCTGATCATCCGATACCGGGTGCAGGAGTCCGAGGTGTGGGAGGCCGCGCAGGACCGGATGCGGCTGACCAGCACCAGAATCCGCGACGTGCTGCGCAGCGGCGCCGTCATCCGCCGGTTCTTCTACCTGGTGCTGCTGATGACCGCTTTCAACTGGATGAGCCACGGCACGCAGGACGTCTACCCGACGTTCTTGGGGTCAACGGCCAACCACGGCGCCGGCCTGGCCAGTTCGACCGTCAAGGGGATCGTGGTCGTCTACAACCTCGGAGCCATCATCGGCGGGCTGGTCTTCGGCACCCTCTCACAACGGTTCAGCCGCCGCCACACCGTCGTCTTCTGCGCGCTGCTGGGCCTGCCGATCGTGCCGCTGTTCGCCTATTCGCGGACGGCGGCGATGTTGTGCCTCGGTTCATTCCTGATGCAGCTCTGCGTGCAGGGCGCGTGGGGTGTGATCCCCGCGCATCTGACCGAGATGTCGCCCGACGCAATCCGCGGCCTCTACCCCGGCGTTACCTATCAGCTCGGCAATCTGCTGGCGGCGTTCAGCCTGCCCATCCAGGAACGCCTGGCCGAGTCGCACGGCTATCCCTTCGCCTTGGCGGCGACGATCGTGCCGGTGCTGATCGCGGTCGCGCTTTTGACGCTGATCGGCAAGGACGCCACCGGTGTTCGCTTCGGTACCGCCGAAAGCGCTTTTCTCCCAACGGAAGCGGGCTAGCCCTGGACGCTCAGGGCACGGCGCAGCAGGTGCATCGCCACCGTCGTCGAGCGCTCGCGGATGTCGGACCGGTTGCCGGGCAGTCTCAAGGTCCTCGTGTCCATCCCGCCATCAGCCAGCGCCACCGTGAAACAAACTGTGCCCACCGGCTTCTCGGGTGTTCCCCCGCCCGGCCCGGCGATTCCGGTGATCGCGACGGCCGTGTCGGCGCCGAAGAGCTGCAGTGCACCGGCCGCCATCGCCTCCGCCACCGGCTCGGACACCGCGCCGTGCGTGTCAATCAGGGCCGGGTCCACGCCGAGCAGCTCCGCTTTCGCCTGGTTGGAGTAGGACACCACGCCGCCCATCACATACTCCGACGATCCGGCCCGGTCGGTGAGCCGCGCCGCCAGCAGCCCCGCCGTACAGGATTCCGCGGTCGCGATCCGGCGGCCGGCCAGCAAGTGCGCGACCTGGTCGTCGACGCTGGAACCGTCTTCGGAGTAGAGCTGATGCCCGTGCTTGTCGCGGAGCAGCTGGGTCAGCTGAGCGTACGCATCGGCGGCGCCAGGCTCGTAGCGGGTCACCATCTCGATCTCCCCCCGCCGTAGGCAGGTGGTGATCTCGAGCTCTGCAAAACCGGGGACGCCTTGTTCGGCGTCGCGCAACGTCTCGGCCAGCCCGGACTCGGGCAGCCCGAACATCCGCAGCATCTCTTGCCGATAGATCGTCCGGCCGGCGATCGCGTCCTGCGCCGCGGCAGCCTGGATGGCCTCGTGCCACATCGGCTGTAGCTCGCGCGGCGGTCCCGGCAGCACGATCACGGTGGGCTTTCCGGGCACCACCACGCCCGGCGCGGTGCCCACCGGATCCAGGACTTGCGCGCCGGCGGGGACCATGGCCTGCTTGCGGTTGGCGGCGCGCACCGACTCGAAAGTGCCGGGGTCCAAAGCGGATTGGAAAGCCGGGTTACGCGCCATCAGCTTCTTGAGGATGGCGGCGATCTTGTTCTCGACCACTTCGTCGAGCATCAACTGGCGCCCGCAGAAGCGTGCCACCACCTCCACCGTCATGTCGTCGGCCGTCGGCCCCAGCCCACCGCTGGTGACGATCAGGTCCACGCCCTGGTCGGCCATGAAGCGCAGCTGCGCCTCGATATCGGCCGGGCGATCGCCGCAGATGGTGATGTGCGCCAGTTCGACGCCCAGCTCCAGCAGTCGATCGGCGATCCAGGGGCCGTTTCGGTCTTGGACCCGTCCGGTGAGGACTTCGGTTCCGGTGACCACGATGCCTGCGCGTGCACTCACCGGCATGAGCCTACGCATCGATTAGCCTGGGCCCGTGGCGCAGGTTACGCGGACTCGCTACGCCAAATGCGGTGAGCTGGACATCGCCTACCAGGTGCTCGGCGACGGCCCGACCGACCTGTTGGTGTTGCCCGGGCCGTTCGTGCCGATCGACTCAATCGACGACGAGCCGTCGCTGCACCGCTTCCACCGGCGCCTCGCGGCGTTCAGCCGGGTGATCCGGTTTGACCACCGTGGGATCGGTCTCTCCTCACGGATGGCCTCGATGAAGCTGCTGGGACCGAAGTACTGGGCCGAGGATGCGATCGCGGTGCTCGACGCCGTCGGATCCGATCAGGTGACGATCTTCGCGCCGAATTATCACGCGATGAGCGGGCTGGTGCTCGCCGCCAACTACCCCGAGCGGGTTCGCGGCTTGGTTGTGGTGAACGGCGCCGCACGCGCGTTGTGGGCGCCCGACTATCCGGTCGGAGCCCAAATGCCGAGCACTCAACCGTTCATGACTGTCGCGCTCGAACCGGACGCTGTGGAGCAGGGTTTCGACGTGCTGCGGGTGGTCGCGCCAAGCGTTGCCCGCGACAGTGCGTTTCGGGCGTGGTGGGATCTGGCGGGTAACCGTGCCGGCCCGCCGAGCATGGCCCGCGCGGTGTCGAAGGTGGTGACCCAAAGCGACGTGCGCGAGGTTCTCGGGCGGATTAGTGCGCCCACGCTGATCCTGCATCGGGTGGGTTCCAGGTTCATCCCGGTCGGGCATGGCCGGTATCTCGCCGAGCACATCGCCGGGTCGCGCTTGGTCGAGTTGCCGGATGCCGACATCCTGTACTGGGTCGGCGACACCGGGCCGATGCTCGACGAAATCGAGGAGTTCATCACCGGCGTGCGCGGCGGCGGGGACGCAGAGCGTGTTCTGGCCACGATCGTGTTCACCGACATCGTCGGCTCCACCGAGCGGGCCGCCGTGCTGGGCGACGACCGGTGGCGCGACCTGTTGGACAACCACGACGCCGTCGTGCGTCATGAACTGCAGCGTTTCGGCGGTCGCGAAGTCAACACCGCCGGCGACGGATTCGTCGCGACTTTCGCCAGTCCCAGCGCCGCGATCGCGTGCGCTGACGAAATCGTGGACGCGGTGCGGGTTTTGGGTATCGAGGTGCGAGTGGGCATTCACGCTGGCGAGGTCGAGGTGCGCGGTGGTTTGAAGGATGACGTCGCCGGTGTGGCGGTGCACATCGGCGCCCGGGTGGCGGCGCTGGCGGGCCCAAGCGAAGTGTTGGTGTCCTCGACGGTCCGCGACATCGTCACCGGGTCCCGGCGGACGTTCGCCGACCGGGGTGAGCACCAACTCAAAGGCGTGCCGGGTCACTGGCGGCTGTACGCACTGGCGCGAGATCACGCCGGCGTCGCGCCCTAGCCGAGGCTGCCCCGGCTGGCCGTCCTGCGCGACAATGTGCCGATGACGCAGTTAGAGGTATTGCAGGCGGACGTGACACAACTCGAGGTCGACGCGATCGCCAATGCGGCCAATACCCAATTGCGGCACGGCGGCGGCGTCGCGGCGGCGATCGCCCGTGCCGGCGGTCCTGAGGTGCAGCGCGAATCGACGGCGAAGGCGCCGATCGGGCTCGGCGAGGCGGTCGAGACCACCGCCGGCGATATGCCTGCCCGTTATGTGATCCACGCGGCGACGATGGAGCTGGGCGGCCCGACTTCAGCGGAGATCATTACCCGGGCCACCGCTGCAACCGTACGAAAGGCGGATGATCTCGGTTGCCGGTCGCTGGCGTTGGTCGCATTCGGTACCGGTGTCGGCGGCTTCCCCCTCGTGGACGCCGCGCGGCTGATGGCCGACGCCGTCCGGCAACACCAGGCGACGACGCTGGAGCGGGTCGTGTTCGCCGTGCACGGCGACGAAGCCGAGCAAGCCTTCCGGTCCGCCGTGCAGTAGTTGGTGGCGAGCAGACGCAAAAGCCCCCGACACGCCGAGGATCCAGGAGCTTTTGCGTCTGCTCGCGTTCTAAAGATGGCGCTCGACGGATTGGACCTTATGCGTCATCGCGTCGACGGCGCCGGCCCGCCAGTCCGCTTTGATCACCGTGCTGACCCGGGGTGCACGAGCGGCGACGGCCTCGACCGCGCGCTGCACCACCGCCATTGCTTCTTCCCAGGTATCGCCTTCGATCACGGTGAACATCGAATCCGTCTTGTTGGGCAACCCCGAATCGCGAACCACCCGAACCGCTTCGGCGACGATCTCTCCGACGCCTTCGCCCACACCCATCGGCGTGACGGAGAACGCGACCAGCACAGACATGCACCGAGCGTACCCAGACCGAGGAAGTTCAAAGCCGGCCTGGCAGCATCGAGCCCCATGCGGGTTCTGGTGCAGCGGGTCTCCTCGGCGTCGGTGTCGGTTGACGGCGAGGTGGTCGGCGCCATCCGGCCCGAGCGTCAGGGCCTGCTCGCATTCGTCGGTGTCACCCACAGCGACGACACCGACCAGGTCCGGCGACTCGCCGAAAAGCTGTGGAACCTAAGGATTCTTGCCGACGAGCAGTCTGCGGCCGACGTCAACGCGCCCGTGTTGGTGATCAGCCAATTCACCCTCTACGCCGACACCGCGAAGGGCCGCCGGCCGTCATGGAACGCTGCCGCGTCGGCCGAGGTCGCCGAGCCGCTGGTGACGGCGTTCGCGGAGGCGTTACGCGGGCTGGGCGCGTACGTGGAGACCGGCGTGTTCGGCGCGAACATGCAGGTCGAATTGATCAATGACGGGCCGGTAACCATCCTGCTCGAGCTTTGATGGTGCTGCTGCGGGTAGTTTGGCGGCATGACTTTGCGGGCGGGTGTCGACCGTGACACCTGAATTCGGTTCGCTTCGTACCGACGACGACGACTGGGACATTATCAGTGGCGTGGGCTACACCGCCCTGCTGGTGGCGGGCTGGCGCGCCCTGCACGCGGTGAGCCCGCAACCGCTGGTCCGCGACGAGTACGCGAAGTATTTCATCGAGGCTGCACAGGATCCGTACTTGTCAGGCGTGCTTGCCAATCCCGGATCTTCTGAGGATGAGACCGCTTTCCCCCGCCTCTACGGTGTGCAAACCCGGTTCTTCGACGACTTCTTCGCGAGCGCCGGCGCCGCGGGCATACGACAAGCCGTGATCGTCGCCGCTGGTTTGGACTCTCGGGCTTATCGCCTTGAATGGCCAGAAGCTACAACCGTTTTCGAAGTTGACCTACCGAAAGTTCTGGAATTCAAAGCGCGGGTGCTGGACCAGCGGGGCGCCACACCCAAAGCCCGCAGAACCGAGGTTGCCGCAGATTTGCGCACCGACTGGCCGACGCCGTTGGAGGCGGCAGGATTCGACCCGCGACAACCGAGCGCCTGGTCGGTGGAGGGAGTGTTGCCCTACCTGACCGACGACGCGCAAACCTCGTTGTTCACCCGGTTGGGCGAGCTGTGCGCACCGGGCAGCCGAATCGCCCTGGGGGCGTTGGGGTCACGTTTAGACCGCGATCAGCTCGATGCGCTGGAAACCGACCACCCCGGGGTCAATATGTCAGGCAATGTGGACTTTTCTGCGCTCACCTATGAAACGAAGAGCAACCCCGCGGAATGGCTGGCTGCACACGGATGGGATGTCGAACCTGTCCGCAACACACTGGATTTGCAGACGGGCTATGGCATGACGCCGCCGGAAGTCGACGTGAAGATCGACAGTTCCATGCGCTCGGAATACATCACCGCAACCCGGTGAGGTGTTCTCCGGCGAACGGACCGACCTAGGGTTTGAGCAGCACCTTCACGCTGTCGCCTGAGCGTGACCCCGCGGCCGCGTACCCTTTTGCCACCTCATCCAGCGGCAGTGTGGTGGTGAAGACGCCGTCGACGTCGAGTCGCCCGGACTGCAGCAGCGGGATCAGTTCCGGCCAGGTGTGCGGCACGGGCGCCAGCGTCAGGCGCAGCGTGATGCTGCGCAGCAGGCTTCCCAGTGCGGGAAATGGGAAGGGGTGCAGATCGTGCACGCCGACGACCGAGACGGTGCCACCGGGCCGCACCGCGTTGAGCGCGTCGGTCATGGATGCGTCCGTGGCGACGGCGTCAATCACCGAGTCAGCACCGCGGCCGCCCGTGGCAGCCAGAATGGCTTCGGCGGCAGGCGCTTTGACGGGGATGGCACCCCACTTGGCGGCTCTCTCCAAGCGGCCGGCCACGAGGTCGACAGCGAAAACCTTTGCGGCACCTTGCACAAACGCACTGCGCAGCGCGCACAGGCCCACCGCTCCCAGGCCCATCACCGCGACTGTCCCGCCGAACGGAAGGTCGGCACGCTTGACCGCGCTCCAGCCGGTGGCAAGGTTGTCGGTCAACAGCAGCGCCTGCTCGCTGCTGATCCCCTCCGGGATCTTGAGTACCAGGAAGTCTGCGGCGGGCACTGCGAGCAGATCGGCCTGTGCGCCGCCCAGCACCCCGCCGCCGAAGATCTGCGGGCCTGCGGAACACATGACCGGGTCACGGGTGGCACAGCCCGCACAGTGGCCGCAGCCGGCCACCGCCGACACCATGACGAGATCGCCGACGCGGACGCTGCGCACTTGCGGCCCGGCCTCGACGACCGTGCCGATCGCCTCGTGGCCGAGCGCCACCGGCTCGCCGAACGGATATTCGCCTTCGTAGAAATGCAGATCGGAGCCGCAGATGGCGGTTGCCGTGACCGCGACGATCACTCCGTCGGGACCGGGAAGTTCGGGGTCGGGACGTGTTTCCACCCGAACCTCGCCGGGCCTGTCGATGACTACCGTGCGCATGTCGGTGTGCTCACTTCCTTTGTCGTGCAATGAATTGTGACCAGTCGGGCTCCCGCACGGCGGCCCAGTACTCGTTGAGGCGCCATGGACTGACAGTGTGGATCTCCCCGTCGGCGTTCTTGAAGTACGAGTGTTTGACCGCGGGGTGTGACCACACCATCTTCTTGATTTCGGTCTGCGTCCGCTGATGCCAGGCGGTGGCCGCCTCGGCGGTGGGCTCGAGAGAGTGCAGGTTCGCTTCTGCCAGACGCTTGAGACACTGGTCGATGTAGCGCATCTGGAGTTCGGACTGGAAGATCAGACTGCCGCCGTGCGCGAGATGCGTACCGGGTCCGTAGACGAGGAAGAGGTTGGGAAATCCCGGAACGGTGATGCCCAGGTAGGCGTGCGGACGTGACCCCCACCTGCTGTGCAGGTCGATTCCGTTGCGGCCGAGAATTTTCAGCGGCCACAGCACGTCGGTATGCCGGAAGCCGGTGGCGTAGACGATGATGTCGACGTCGTGTGTCATACCGTCGTCGGTGACGATCCCGCGGGGCGTTATCTGCCGGATCGGTGTGCGCACCAGGTCGACGTTGTCCCGTTGCAGTGTTCGCAGCCAGCTGCCGTTGTCCTGCAATGTGCGTTTGCCGGTGGCGGGATAGTCGGGCATGACCTTGGCGAGCAGGTTTCCGGAGTCGGGATCGTCGCTTACCTGGCTGCTTATCCACTGGGTGAACATCATTCGCGCCGCGGCGTTGATGTCGCTGACGGCGTAGTCCTGGTCGGCGTAGTCCGGATCGCCTCGCGCCGCGTCGAGGCCTTTGTCGGCGCCGGGCCAGAGCAGGAGGAATCGGTACCACCTGCCGTAGAACGGAAGGTGGCGCATTGCCCAGCGCACGCCGTCGCCCACTTCGTCGTGATACATCGGGTTCGGGAACATCCACTGGGCGGTGCGTTGGAACACCGTCAGGTGTTCAACGTCCTGAGCGATCGCGGGCGCGATCTGAAAACCGCTGGCCCCGGCCCCCACCAGGGCGACCCGCTTGCCGGTCAGGTCCACGGAATGATCCCACGCGGCGGAGTGAAACGATGGCCCGTCGAAGCTGTCAGCACCCTCGAACTCGGGCAGATACGGCCGGTTCAGCTGACCGACCGCGGTGATGAGCGCCCGCGCGAGCAGGGTGCTCGTCTGGCCGTCGGCGGAGCGCACCGAGACACTCCAGATGCCGTCGCGGTCACTCCACTCGGCCGTGAGCACCTCGGTGTTCCACAGCACTTGCTTGGACAAGTCGTGCTTGTTCATCACCGCGGTGAAATAGTCCTGCAGCTCGTGCTGCTCGGCGAAGAAGTGAGTCCAGTCGTTGTTGGGTTCGAAGCTGTAGCAATAGAAATGGTTTGCCACGTCGACGCGAGCGCCGGGATAGCTGTTCTCCCACCATGTTCCGCCGGGGCCAGCGTTCTTCTCCACGATGGTGAAGGGGATGTTGGCTTGTTTGAGGCGGATTCCGGCCAGAATGCCGGATTCGCCGCAACCGATGACCAGGACCGGAAGCTCGGCCGCAGCATCGACCGGCAGGGCGGAGGGACGGCGCGGGTCCACGCCTTCGAGGTCCATCTCCTCCAGGACCATCGGTAGGTAGTCGTCCGTGACGTGCTCGCAGGCCGCCCAGTCCATCATTTCCCTGATGAGCTCACCACTCAGCGGCGCTGGTTCGGGGCAGCCGCGGTCGCGGTAATCGGCGAGCACGGTAAGGGCTTCGGCGCGCGCTCGGGCCTTGTCCTCCTCGGACATGAACCCCTGGACTTCGTTGAGGAAGAGGCCCATCTGCTTGAAGTCGCGGATGAAACGGGGGTCACCGGTGATGTGCACGAGTGACAGCAACAGCGTCGGGATGCTGACGTCCTCCAGCGCGGCTGCGATGTCCGGTGTCGACGTGGTGAAGGGCAGGCCGGCGTACAGGCTGCGCATCGAGCCGATCCTTTCGCTGGACTGCAATTACGCTACTTATAGTTTCGTAATTGCGGAAAGGCTACCTCCGGCGTCGGACCGGATCAAGGGCTATCGCCTAGCGTTACTCGCTCTTGTGCGAAACGTCTTCCACCAGGCCGCCGTCGACGACGAATTCGGCCGCGGTTGCATACGACGACTCGTCGCTGGCCAGAAAGACGACGAACGCCGACACGTCCTGCGGTTCGCCCGGCCGTCCCAACGGGATGTTGAGCATGTCCTGCGGAAGTTTGGCGGTCATCGACGTGCGGATAAATCCAGGATGAATCGAGTTGACTCGAATGTTGTTGGGCGCCAACTCAAGTGCCGCCGATTTGGTCAAACCGCGGACCGCCCACTTCGAGGTCACATACCCGTGCACCCAGGCGGCACCCCGCAGGCCCTCGATGGACGAGATGTTGATGATCGAGCCACCCCCAGCGGCAATCATCGGATCGACGACGGCCTGAATGCCCAGCAACGTCCCGGTGACGTTGACGTCGAGCACCCGTTGCCACTTGGTCAAGTCGAAGCTTTTGAGCGGGCCGTAGTTGATGATGCCGGCGTTGTTCACCAGCACGTCCAGCTTGCCGAACTCCCCCACCGCCGTCGCGGCCGCGGCCGCCCAGTCCGACGGCTGGGTCACGTCGAGATGCACGTAGCGGACCGCGCTGCCCAATTCGGACGCCAGCGCCTCGCCCTCGTCATCGAGGATGTCCCCGATCACCACCTTGGCGCCCTCGGACACCAGCAGCCGGGCGTGCGATGCTCCCATGCCGCGGGCTGCGCCGCTGATCAGTGCGACTTTGTCGGCCACGCGTCCCATGACGGGTCACGCTACCTGACGGCCGCGCCTGGCTAGAACCTGTTCTAACCTGCCAGCACGGAGGGATGCGCCCGGACCCGGATCGGAGGTGAGGGTAGTGGCCCCGTTGCTCACGGCCTGCAGCGGCTTCCTGCTCGCGGTTCTATGGATGGACCTCATCTTCGATGTCCAGGTCCTCGCGCACCGAAGCGCCGGTCAAGAACTGCCCGAGCAAGTACTGGCGTCCATCGCAAACTACTACCACCGTGCGACCACCACGTCGCGTCCGATGGGTCGCCTCATTGCTGTGGTGATGCTTGTCCTATTGGGCGCCTTGATATTTCAGGCTATCAGCGACCACGCCCCCGGCTGGCTGTTGATCACGTCGGCCGCGCTGGCGGGCCTCCCGGTGCTGTTGGCCCTGACGCACACCGTGCCCTATGCGGTTCGGCTGGGAAAGCGCGCCGACCCCACGGCCGAACAGACCCGCCTGGCTCGGTCTGTCTGCCGGGACCACCTGGTCTGCGCGGTCTGCGTGCTCGCGTTCCTAATACTGTGGCTGACGCGAACCGTGGTGATCTGACATACCCCCGTGACGGATCGTAGTTGCGACCCGCGATACCTGGCTGGCCACAGCCACGACGCTCGTACTAAACTAGAACACGTTTCAATTCGGCGAATGGTCCCAGGAGTAGGCATGCACACCGCGCTATGCGATGAACTCGGCATCGAGTTTCCCATTTTCGCCTTTACCCACTGCCGCGATGTAGTGGTCGCAGTCAGCAAGGCCGGCGGCTTCGGCGTGCTGGGTGCCGTCGGCTTCACGCCCGAGCAGCTGGAGATCGAGCTCAACTGGATCGACGAGAACATCGGCGATCACCCCTACGGCGTCGACATCGTCATCCCGAACAAGTACGAGGGCATGGACTCGCACCAGTCGGCTGAGGAGCTCGCCGAGACGCTGCGCAAGATGGTGCCCCAGGAGCACTTGGACTTCGCCAAGAAGATCCTGGCCGACCACGGGGTCCCGGTCGAGAACGCCGACGAGGATACGCTGCAGCTGCTCGGGTGGACCGAGGCGACCGCAACCCCGCAAGTCGAAGTGTCGCTGCAGCACCCGAAGGTGACGATGATCGCCAACGCGCTCGGCACCCCGCCGGCCGACATGATCAAGCACATTCACGACGCCGGACGCAAGGTCGCCGCGTTGTGCGGTTCGCCCTCGCAGGCCCGCAAGCACGCCGACGCGGGCGTCGACATCATCATCGCCCAGGGCGGTGAGGCCGGCGGGCACTGCGGGGAGGTGGGCTCAATCGTGTTGTGGCCCCAGGTCGTCAAGGAAGTGGCGCCCGTCCCGGTCCTTGCCGCCGGCGGTATCGGCAGCGGCCAGCAGATCGCGGCGGCCTTGGCGTTGGGGGCCCAGGGGGCCTGGACCGGCTCGCAGTGGCTGATGGTCGAGGAAGCGTCGAATACGCCTGTTCAGCAAGCCGCATACGCCAAGGCGAGCAGCCGCGACACGGTCCGCAGCCGCTCGTTCACCGGCAAGCCTGCCCGGATGCTGCGCAACGACTGGACCGAGGCCTGGGAGCAGGCGGACAACCCGAAGCCGCTCGGAATGCCGCTGCAGTACATGGTCTCCGGCATGGCGGTACGCGCCACCAACAAGTACCCGAACGAGACTGTCGACGTCGCGTTCAACCCGGTCGGACAGGTCGTCGGCCAATTCAACAAAGTGGAGAAGACGTCTGCGGTCATCGAGCGCTGGGTGCAGGAGTACCTGGAGGCGACAACGAGGTTGGACGAGCTCAACGCCGCCGCCAGCGTCTGACGGTGACGTCGCTGACGCCTTTGAATTAGTCGAGGTCTAGGTCGTCTTCGTCCTTGCGGCCTTTGATGACGTCCATCGCCGTTTCCGCCGCATAAGTGGCGATATCGATCGAGTCGCGGACGATACCGCTGACGCCGCCGGCAACGTCACCGCGGATCACGTGGCTGGCGTTATCGACTATGTCCGAAGCCTTTTCGACGGCATGGGTAGCGACGTCCCGGACCGCGTCGACTGCATCTCTGGGATTGATGGCCATCGGAGACTCCTATGGTTGCCCGAATTCAGTACACGTGGATATGACTCTAGACCTGTCAGTAGTCGACCAGCGTGCGCCAGTAATCCTCGGGTATCTCGGCGCCGGATCGCAAAACCCGGGCCAGCCCGGCGGCCATCGCGATCCCCAGCAGGCCGAGCCACAAGCCGGCGAGCGCAATGACCCACCAGAGCACCGTGGTGACCGACGGCCACGGCGACAGGAGGGCGAGCACCGGCGCGAAGAAGAAGCCCGCGCCGACGTAGCACGCCGATCCGGCACGATCCGATGCCATCACGAACCGCAACCACCGCGGGACCGGTGAGGTGGCCGGCTGGCCGGTCATGGCTCCGGCGGGAAGAACCCTGCGCCGGTGAACCATCCTTCTTGCCAGCCTTGAGCTCCGAGGCAGAGCATCGGAAGCCCGGCCTGCGACTGCGCCGCAGCTTGCGGGCCCGGGCACTTCGCACCGGCCTGCTGGACCCCGTACAGCGGGTAGGAAATCACCCAATACCCCGTGGTGGGCGCCGGGAACTGATTCTGCGGCGGGAAATGGCAGGCCTCGGCCTGGCCGCTGGGCCCGCGGCCGAAGATGAAGCGTTCGTAGTTGTCACACGGCGCGCCCAGCGAAGCGTCGTAGTTCATTCCCGGCACGTCGCCTTCGTACCGCCCGTTGTCGGCGACCGCGCATGGCGCCACTCCGATCGTGGCACCCGTGATCGCCGCGGCGGCAAATAGTTCGCGAATCATGTCCCACCTTTGGTGTTCGTCTTCCGGGCCCCCAAAGTACCGCCGGTGACCTGCACCAAAGCATAACGATTGTGTCGGGCGCCACAAGATCGTTTTGCGGAGTCCGCCAGGTTTGGCGGCTCAGCGACCCGCGGGCCGGTGGTGCAGATGAGGACGCCGGTCCCGGTCGTCGTCGTGGAAACCAGCTCGAGCGGGCGGGCCTGACCGTCGCCGGGGAACACTCGCTTCCGCTGAATCATGGTTCCTTAAGCGGTTGCCTGGGCGGTGAACACGTTGCAGTGGGCGCCGGACATCCTGCGTTAGTCTTCCCAACCTGGTGTGGCAGTGGTTTATTTGGCTCTAGAACACGACTAGAAGACATCGTATCGATACGTATCAGAGGAAGTGCTCCCCTATGTCATCCCAGCCAGCACCCAATCTGCCTCCCGGCTTCGATTTCACCGACCCGGACATCCACAAGGAGCGGCTGCCGGTTGAGGAATTGGCGGAGCTGCGCCGGTCCGCGCCGATCTGGTGGAACGAGCAGCCAATCGGTGTCGGCGGGTTCCACGACGGCGGATTCTGGGTGGTGTCCAAGCACAAGGACGTCAAGGAGATTTCGCGCCGCAGCGACATCTTCTCCAGCCTGGAGAAGACCGCCCTGCCCCGCTACAAAGAGGGCACCGTCCGCGAGCAACTCGAGTCGAGCAAGTTCGTCCTGCTGAACCAGGATGCGCCACTGCACACCCACCTGCGCAAGATCATCTCCCGCGGCTTCACCCCGCGAGCCGTAGAGCGGCTGCGCGACGACCTCAACGAACGCGCTCGACAGATCGTCGCGGCCGCGGCCGCCGAAGGTTCCGGTGACTTCGTCGAACAGGTTTCCTGCGAGCTGCCGCTGCAAGCCATCGCCGGGCTGCTGG
This sequence comes from Mycobacterium sp. NGS41, assembly GCF_059812725.1. NCBI lineage: Bacteria > Bacillati > Actinomycetota > Actinomycetes > Mycobacteriales > Mycobacteriaceae > Mycobacterium > Mycobacterium sp. NGS41. The sequence continues at coordinate 64,455 of NZ_JCALDF010000014.1, read as the reverse complement.
GGGTGCCGCAGGAGGACCGGATGAAGCTGTTTCACTGGTCCAACCAGATGGTCGGCGACCAGGATCCCGAGTTCGAGAGAAACGACGCGATGGGCGCCTCGGTCGAACTGATCACCTATGCCATGCAGCTCGCCGCCGACCGGGCCGTCAACCCCGGCGAGGACATCGTCACCAAGCTGATCGAGGCGGACGTCGACGGCCACAAGCTCTCCGATGACGAGTTCGGATTCTTCGTCATTCTGCTCGCGGTGGCCGGCAACGAGACCACCCGAAACTCGATCACCCAAGGGATGATGGCGTTCACCGACTTCCCCGACCAATGGGAGCTGTACAAGCGGGAGCGCCCGGTCACCACCGCCGACGAGATCGTCCGCTGGGCCACGCCGGTCACGTCGTTCCAGCGCACCGCGCTGCAGGACTACGAGTTGTCCGGCGTGCAGATCAAGAAGGGCCAGCGGGTGGTAATGGTCTACCGCTCAGCCAATTTCGACGAGGACGTGTTCGACGACCCGTTCACCTTCAACATTCTTCGCGACCCCAACCCGCACGTAGGATTCGGCGGTACCGGAGCGCACTACTGCATCGGTGCCAACCTGGCGCGGATGACGATCGATCTGATGTTCAACGCGATCGCCGACGCCATGCCCGATCTGGAACCGATCAGCAAGCCCGAGCGGCTACGATCGGGATGGCTCAACGGCATCAAGCACTGGCAGGTCGACTACCACGCCATGGGGCTGCGCCAAAAGCGCAATGCCCTGTCGCGCATTAACTGACACGGGGGGAAGCGCATGTCCATGCATAAGGCTGTCCACGTACAGTCCGCTGGCGCATCCCTGGAACTCGTCGATGTCGAGACGACACCACCGGGCCGGGACGAGGTACGTCTCACCGTCGCAGCCTGCGGCGTATGCGGCACCGATCGCCACTTCGTCAACGGCGGCTTCCCCGGTATGTCGTGGCCACTGACCCCCGGCCATGAAATCGCCGGCACGATAGCCGAACTCGGCGCGGGCGTCGATGAATTCGCGGTCGGCGATCGCGTCGCTGTCGGTTGGTTCGGCGGCTGCTGCTACCATTGCGACCCTTGCCGCAAAGGCATTTTCATCCACTGCGCGAACGGGAAGATCCCGAGCTGGCACTATCCGGGCGGGTACGCGGAATCGGTCACGGTGCCGGTCAGTGCGCTGGCCCGCATACCTTCCGGGCTCTCCGATGTCGAAGCCGCACCGATGGGCTGCGCCGGTGTCACGACCTACAACGCGCTGCGCCACACCAAGGCATTGCCCGGTGACCGGGTCGCGGTTCTCGGTGTCGGCGGGCTCGGCCACCTCGGGGTCCAGTTCGCCCGCGCCATGGGATTCGAGACCATTGCGATCGCCCGCGGCACCGCCAAAGCCGAGGATGCCCGGAAGCTGGGCGCCCATCACTACATCGACTCCACCAGCGGTGATGTTGCCGAAGCGCTGCGGGTGCTGGGCGGCGCCGCAGTTGTCTTGGCCACTGCCGGCAACTCCGCGGCCATGGCTGACACGGTCGGTGGGTTACTCCCACGAGGCGAACTGATCACCATCGGTGTGACGCCTGACCCGCTACCGATCAGTCCCGTGCAGTTGATAAATCCCGGGCTCAGCATTGTCGGCCATCCGTCCGGCACGGCCAAAGACGTCGAAGAGACAATGCATTTCGCCGTCCTGTCCGGCGTACGGGCATGGGTCGAAGAGCTGCCGTTGTCGCAGGCCGCCGACGGCTACGCGGCGATGGAGCAGGGACGGTCGCACTACCGCACCATCCTGACCATGTGACCGACACGGTGTGGACCCTCGACGCAGCCGGGGGTGAATTATCAATACGCACAGGCGTTTCCGGCCGAGCCGCGCGAATGGGTCATCGCCTCGTCATCGCGATGAAACGGTGGCAGGCCACCGTGCACTGGAACGACGCCGAACCCGTCGCGGTCGAGCTGAGTGTCGAGGTCGATTCGTTGGCCGTACTCCGCGGCGAAGGCGGGATAAAAGGACTGTCCGGTCCGGAGCAGGCCGTGGTGAAGACGAACGCGTTGAAGTCGTTGGGCGCCAAGCGCTATCCGCAAATCCGCTTCCAAGCGGACAGGATCGACAAGACATCCGACGGATACCGGCTTACCGGGATTCTGCAGATCCGGGCGAAGTCGCGAGAGCAGACAATCGAGCTGCGCACAGAGGATCTCGGTGATTCGTGGCGGATGTCCACCGAATCCACGGTTCGGCAGTCCGATTTCGGCGTCAAGCCGTATTCGATGCTGCTGGGTTCGATGCAGGTCGCCGACGAGGTGACGGTGGCCTTCAGCGCGGTGCACCCAAAAGGGAACTAGAGCTGATGGTGGCGACCCGCTTCGCCCGGCGCCGCCGCGCTCGCGATCGCCACGAACTGCTATGGCTTATGGCCGCGGTGGGTGCTCCGTCGACTCGTCGTACGCGCCGGGTATGTGCTCGAGCACCCTCCTCGAGGAAGGTGGCAGACCGTTCGGAGCACCGGCGCCCGGTTCCATAGCCGGTTGGTCGGAGGCAAGGCGCAGCGGCGGCGTGGGCCGAGAGGCCTGGGGTTCGGCCGCTGGTGGCGGTGGCACCGCCGGTGTGACGGCTTCCGCTACTTGTGGGGGCGACGTGCGTCTTGACGGTTCGGGTTGCTGGTTGGGAGCCAGCTGCAGACCCACGGCGAGCGAAAGCGACGCGACGAAGGTAACCGCTCCGGCGGCCAGCGCGGTCGCCGCTCCGGTGTAGGAGAGCTTCCGCGACCGAATTGAGGCGGTGACGGGTTCACTGACGTCGCCCACCAGCTGCTCGTCGGTGAACTCGGTGCTTTGTGCCGCCGCCAGCGCCGCGCCTCGCGCGATGGTCACCTGCGCCATGGTTTGCCCGAAAACGGGTACCGGCAAAGCCTTTTCGAGTTGCCGGGAAAACGCGTCGATATCGCCGTCGGAGCCGACCACCACCACTCCGGCGGGGCGCCAGGCGCTGCGATCGAACATGCCGGACAACCAGGACGTCAGCCCGTCCAAGCCGCCGCGCACATGCTTCACGGCCGTTTGGGTCTGGCCGTCGTGGGTGTCGACCATGACGACGGTTGCCCAGTCATGTTCGAGAATGCACACCGCGGTCTGCTCATAGCCGACGACCGGGGCAATCGCCTGCGCCAGCGTCTCGACGGCCTCGAGCATCCGGATCGGCACGACGTTGTCGAAACCGGCGTCCGTCAAGGATTCCAGCAGCAGCGCGGCCTGGGCGGAAGCATCGTCGTTCCAGGTCACGCCAATGACGCGAAGGCGGTGATCGCTGGAGGCCGCGGCCGCATTGACGCGCAGAACTTCCTTTGTCACCTGCTCTGCGGTACCGACGGCGCGCACGCCCGCGCCCCGCAGTTTCAACTCTCGATGGTCCAGGATGGTGCCGTCGGCGCCGTGTCCCTCAGCGAGGACCCACCCAACGGTTGTCGGCGTCACTGACAGCCCTAGTACCGCGTCCAAAATCTGCATCCTCAATCATCCGCGGGCCTTCGATGCCCCCAGCGGCCCTACCGCCGCGCACCATCGATCTCGCCGTGCGGTGGGTCCTGAGAGCCGGAATGGGCCGGGACAGCGTGGTCTCCATCGGCTTGCTCGGTCAGAGCCTACGCGGTCGACGCAAGCTCGGCCGCCCGGGTGGCGGACCCTTGCGGCGGCTGCGCTCCCCCATGCGCTTGCCGACGCCCGGCGCGCCAATTTTGACGGGACTGTCGCACTGTCTCCCGCAAAGTAGAAGGCGTCCGCACCGCGGGCCGCGGACCGACGCATTGCGCCCCACAGGGTGACTTGTCGAAAAACGGGCGCAGCATTTGATTAGCTTGGCTTTGCACAGTGCGCCGGACGCGCTCAGCGTCTCCGGTTACCGGCGTGTGTTACCGCTGTTTTAGCTGGTGGTGTGGTTACATAACTGCCATGGATGCGCAGCGGTGGGCTTTGCCGCACGTATATCACAGTTGCTGTATTCGAGGCAGTATTCGATACAAAACTGAGATCGCTTCGCATCCAGATCGACATTCGGGCGATTCGCACGGTAAATTTTGCCGGGAAAGCGCGACGACAGAAGGATAAGGGGCGCAGGTATGACAGATGTGAGCGAGAAGATCCGGGCCTGGGGGCGCCGGCTTTTGGTCGGCGCGGCGGCAGCTGTGACGCTGCCGGGCCTGATCAGTCTTGCCGGCGGAGCACCGACCGCGGGCGCGTTCTCACGGCCAGGTCTGCCCGTCGAGTACCTGCAGGTGCCGTCGGCGGCCATGGGCCGCAACATCAAGGTCCAGTTCCAGAGCGGTGGTAACGGTTCCCCCGCCGTGTACCTGCTCGACGGTCTGCGCGCACAGGACGACTACAACGGCTGGGACATCAACACTCCGGCATTTGAGTGGTACTACCAGTCGGGCCTGTCGATCGTCATGCCGGTCGGCGGACAGTCCAGCTTCTACAGCGACTGGTACAACCAGGCCTGCGGCAAGGCCGGCTGCCAGACCTACAAGTGGGAAACGTTCCTGACCAGCGAGCTGCCGCAGTACCTGTCGGCCAACAAGAGCGTCAAGTCAACCGGCAGCGCCGCGGTCGGCCTCTCCATGGCCGGCTCGTCGGCCCTGATCCTGGCCGCCTACCACCCGGACCAGTTCATCTACGCCGGTTCGCTGTCGGCGCTGATGGACCCGTCGCAGGGCATGGGTCCGACACTGATCGGCCTGGCGATGGGTGACGCCGGCGGCTACAAGGCCTCGGACATGTGGGGACCCTCAAGCGACCCGGCTTGGCAGCGCAACGACCCGACCATTCAGATCCCGAAGCTGGTCGGTAACAACACCCGCCTGTGGATCTACTGCGGTAACGGCAAGCCGTCGGAGCTGGGTGGCGCCAACATGCCGGCTGAGTTCCTGGAGAACTTCGTGCGCAGCAGCAACCTGAAGTTCCAGGACGCTTACAACGCGGCCGGCGGCCACAACGCCGTGTTCAACTTCCAGGCCGACGGCACGCACAGCTGGGAGTACTGGGGAGCACAGCTCAACGCGATGAAGCCCGACCTGCAGGGCGCGCTGGGCGCTCACGGATAAGTAGCACCGGAACAACGCCCTACTGCGCCTGACGGCAATCCGTCAGGCGCAGTAGGCGTCTCGGGGGTCTGATGCGCTGCGGTGAGTCGCGGCAGGCGCTCACCACGGCCGTGGGTCAGCGGGCTGGTGGCGATTACAGACTCGCCAACCTGAGCCATTGTCAACAAATTCTCTTAACGGATTCTCATCCATTCTTAGACACGATTTGCGCGGGTATACCTGCATTACTTTGACCCCTGACCTGCCAATCTCTGTGCGATAGATGTGCTATCTCGCGGGCTATTCGGATCGGTAACGCTTTAGACACATCCGCCGAAATGCTTGACATGACAAAGATCTGCACGTCTCTCATGAGGTCTGCCGTATTCGGCGGGTTAGTTGCAGTGTCGATGACTCTGTCCACCGGTGTCGCCAACGCCGCCCCGACCCCTAACTGGGACGCGGTCGCGCAGTGCGAGTCGGGCGGCAACTGGCACGCCAACACCGGAAACGGCATGTACGGCGGCCTCCAGTTCAAGCCGGCGACCTGGGCCGAATACGGCGGCGTCGGCAACCCGGCGGCCGCGTCCAGGGAACAGCAAATCGCGGTGGCCAACCGGGTGGTGGCTGACCAGGGACTGGACGCATGGCCGAAGTGCGGCACTGCATCTGGCCTTCCGACAGCGGTGTGGTCGAAACCCGGGCGTGGTGTGACGTCGATCATCAACCAGATCATTCAGGCGGCGGTGCCCCACTAGCGCGTAGCGGCGCCAGGCTCTTCCAAGGTCTATGACCACGCGCGAAGCTGTGTTTGGATCAGGCCATGGAAGGTTCGGCGACAGTTCACATGGCGGCGCCCGCAGACAAGGTCTGGGATCTGATCGCCGATGTCCGTAACACTGGACGGTTCTCCCCCGAAGTAATAGAGGCCGAGTGGTTGGGCGACGCGACCAGCCCGGCACTCGGCGCCCGCTTCCGCGGGCATGTTCGGCGAAACGAGATAGGACCCGTCTATTGGACGACGTGCGAGGTGACCGCCTGCGAACCCGGTCGTGAATTCGGCTTTGCGGTATTGCTGGGCGACAGAGCGGTGAATAATTGGCATTACCGATTAGCGCCGTCCGGTGACGGTACCGATGTGACCGAGTCATTCCGGTTGAGTCCGTCGCCGCTTAATGGCGTGTATTGGGTATTCGGCGGGTTTTTGCGGAAGCGGCGCAATGTCCGCGATATGACGAAGACACTGCAGCGGATCAAAGACGTAGTCGAGGCGGGCTGAAAGCTATGCCGGACGCCGTCAAATCGGTCTTCATCACTGGTGCGGGCAGCGGCATGGGCCGCGAGGGAGCCAAGCTCTTCCATGCCAAGGGCTGGCGAGTCGGCGCGGTGGACCGCAACGAGGCCGGACTTGAGGCGCTGAGCTCGGAACTGGGCTCGGGGGATGGCGGACTGTGGACCCGTGTCGTCGACGTGACCGATAAGGCCGCATTCGACTCCGCGCTGGCCGACTTCTGTGCCGGCAATGACGACGGCGGGCTCGACATGATGTGGAACAACGCCGGCATCGGCGCAAGCGGCTGGTTCGAGGACGTGCCGTACGACGAGGCCATGCGCGTGGTCGAGGTCAACTTCAAGGCCGTGCTGACCGGCGCCTACGGTGCACTGCCCTACCTCAAGAAGTCACCCGGCAGCCTGATGTTCTCAACGTCGTCGTCCTCAGGTACCTACGGAATACCGCGCCTGGCGGTCTACGCGGCGACCAAGCATGCCGTCAAAGGCCTGACCGAGGCGCTGAGTCTGGAATGGCGGCGACACAATGTTCGCGTTGCCGACGTGCTGCCCGGTCTGATCGACACCGCCATCCTCACCTCGACGCCCAACCACTCCGACCACGGCACCACCATGTCCGCCGGGGACATCCGCGCCAGCGCGCCGAAGAAGGGCATGTTCCGGCTGATCCCCGCGAGCAGCGTGGCCGAGGCCGCGTGGCAGGCCTACCACCACCCGACTCGGCTGCATTGGTACGTGCCCAACAGCATTCGCTGGATTGACCGGATCAAGGGCCTCAGCCCGGAACTGGTGAGAAACCGAATCGGCAAAGAACTACCCAGACAGATGCCGAAACGGCAGTAGAGTTTCGTGCACACTTCGCAGACGAGCTGGCGGACCGCCACGACGGAATGGAGGTGACTGGTGCTGAACCGGTTGGTCAAGGTGGGCGGCGTTGCTTTGGTCATCGCCGCTGGCGTCGCGGGGTGCGCGGACGCCCAGGACGGTCCCCCGCAAAGCCGCACGTCTGACCATCGACGGCAGCACGCACGCCACGCGCCCTCCCGCGTGCAGTCAGACCCAGCAGTACCGGACCATCGACATCCGCGACCGCGACGGCAAAGTCGAAGCGGTGGTGCTGATCAGCGGTGACAGGGCTATCCCGCAGTGGGTCAAGATTCAGAACATCGACGGCTTCAGCGGCAGCGCCTGGGAAGGCGGGGTGGGCCAGACCCACGTCGACCTCGCCAAGAGCACGTACACCATCACCGGCAGCGCCTATGGCATCAACAGCAACAATCCCAACAAGGTCGTGACGACAGACTTCAAGATCGTCGCCGATTGCTGAGGACCCCCGTCCTCGGGTGCGGTGCGTCCTAGGCTGTTTGAAAGAACCTGCGACCGGCCGATTGATGGAGGATCCGTGAAGCAGAGACTGCACTGGCTTGCGCTGCACGGGTTCTTCCGGGGCGTTTCGAAAATCGGCGCCCGTCGCGGTGACTTGCCGGCCAGGCTGATCTCCGATCCGAAAGTCGCCGCCGACCCGGTGTCGTTCTACAACGAACTGCAGCCGCAGGGCCCGCTGCTGAAGGGCCGCGTCACGTACCTGGCTATAGGCCATACGCTCGCTCATGACCTGCTGCGATCCGACGACCTCCAGGTGATGCCGGTCGGATCGAATCTGCCGGCGCCGATGCGCTGGCTGGAGGTGCGCACACGCGACGACCTGCTCCATCCGCTGCGGAGACCGTCGTTGCTGTCCGTCGAGCCCCCCGATCACACGCGCTACCGCAAGACGGTGTCGGCAGTGTTCACCACCAGGGCGGTCGCGGCCCTGCGCGACCTAGTCGAGCAGACGGCGGCCAAGCTCTTGGATCAGCTGGCCGATGAGTCCGGCGGCTCCGGTGTCGTCGACATCGTCGGCCGGTATTGCTCGCAACTTCCGGTCGCCATCATCAGCGACATCCTCGGCGTGCCCGAGTCGGACCGGCCTCGCGTCCTGGCGTTCGGCGAGCTGGCCGCGCCGAGTCTGGACATCGGCCTGCCGTGGCAGCAATACCAGCGCGTCCAGGAGGGTATCGCCGGATTCGACAGCTGGCTCGCCGAGCACCTGCAGCAACTGCGGCGCAACCCCGGTGACGACTTGATGAGCCAGTTGATCCAACAATCCGACAACGGCCCCGCCGATGCGCATCTCACCGAGACCGAACTTCGGGCACTCGCCGGGCTGGTGCTGGCCGCCGGGTTCGAAACGACGGTGAACCTGTTGGGCAACGGGATCCGCATGCTGCTGGACATGCCGGAGCACCTGGACACGCTGCGCCACCGTCCGGAGCTGTGGCCGAACGCGGTTGAAGAGATCCTGCGGCTGGATTCGCCGGTTCAGCTCACCGCCCGTCTGGCCGTCAACGACGTCGAGATGGGCGGCACGAGCATCGAACGCGGCGCGTTGGTGGTGATCTACCTGGGCGCCACCAACCGGGATCCCGAGGTATTCCCCGACCCGCACCGCTTCGACATCGAACGCGCCAACGCCGGGCGGCATCTCGCGTTCTCCGGCGGGCGACACTTCTGCCTGGGAGCCGCCTTGGCGCGGGCCGAGGGCGAAGTCGGGCTGCGGGCCTTGTTCGACCGCTTTCCCGAGGTGCGGTCCGCGGGCGCGGGAAGCCGGCGGGATACCCGGGTGCTGCGCGGCTGGTCGTCGCTGCCGGTGACGCTGGGCACCCCTGCGCGAGCAGACACAAAGTCGCCCATTTCGGCCCGAAATTAGGCGATTCTGCATCTGCTCGCAGCGGCCCGTAGAACGGGACCGCGGCCGACACTCCTAGCGCACCGTCGGCCAGCAACTGCCACACCAGCCCGCCGCCGAAACAGAAGCCGACCACGCTGACCTTCTCCCCCGCGCGCGCAGCTTCAGTTGCGCGACAGCAGAGTTCAGGTCGTGGGTGAACTGTTCCGGCGCGATCGTACCAAGGCCGCGGTGGCCTGAGCCGGGTCGGAGAAGGCGCCTGTCCCGCCTTTCTCGGACAGCAGGTCGATGGCCAGAGAAGAGAATCCGGCTCCGGCCAGCCGGCCGGCCACCGACCGTACCCAGTCGTTGAGCCCTTGTTCTCGTGGATGACCAGCACTGCGCCCTTGGAACCGGGCGCCTGGGACCACGCCGCATGCAGCCGTTGCGATGCGGTCGAGGTTGGGACGTGGGCACCGAACTGTCTGGCGGCCCGGCCTGCCGCGTGGCGCACGCCGCGATCAATCCTGCCGCGCCCGTTGTCGTGAACCCCAGCAGGCCAAGCATTCTCAGCGCTTCACGCCGGGTAAGTAGACCATCGGCGTGATCAGCAGCAACCTCTTCGGCGAGGTAGCGCTGCAATTGGGTCACTGCGGCGGGTATGCGACCGAGCCGTTGACACCTGTGCTGCAGCCGGGTGTTATTGGCGACTATGACAGAGGTTTCTACGAATACGGCCGAGACCGCGGCGGTGCTTGGGATGTGGCAGGCGTTGTCGCGACGGGATTGGGACGCGGTCAAGACGTTCTTGTCGCCGGACTGTCTCTACGTCGACATGCCGATCCCTGCCGCGGCGGCACGCGGTCCCGAAGACATCGTGAAGCGGCTCCAGCTAGGCCTCGCGCCGCTGGCCGGCTACGAGAACCACGACGGGGTGCTGTTGTCCAACGGCAGCGACGTGATGTACGAGCACTCCGAGACTTGGACGTTCGAGACGGGCGAGCAGGGTGTGCTCAGATTCGCCACCGTGCATAAGGTCGTGGATGGCAAAATCACGGTCTGGAAAGACTATTGGGACATGAATACGCTCGTTGGCTTCGCTCCCCCGAGCCACTTCGAAAACCTGGCAACTGGGGACACCAGCTGGGTTTTCGACGCGACAGGGTTGGTCTGACCAGCCAGGTGTGCCTGCGCGACCTCCCGGCGACATGCCAAACTCGCAGCCATGGAGGAAGCCAGGGCGGCTTACGAGCGAATGCGTGCCGCGCACCTCAGCGCGGTGCAGGCCGGTCTGGAGGACCACGTCACGCGGCTGGATTGGTCACGCCGACAAATCGAGGACTACCAGCAGCATCGGCTGCGCGCGCTGCTTGCTTACGCGCGGGAGCGGTCGCCATTTCACGCCCGCCGTCTGAAGGACTTCGACCCGTCCGGCGCCATGGTCGCCGACCTGGCGGCGCTTCCGATGATGACGAAGCAGGACGCCCAGCAGCAGTGGGATGACATCGTCACGGCGCCGGACCTGGACCGCGCCGGTGCGGAACGAATTCTTGTTGAGCAGCAATGGTTCTCGTACACCGCCGCCGACCAGCAGATCTTCAGCTCGGGCGGCTCCAGCGGGGTCCGCGGTGTGTACGTGTGGGATTGGCAGTCCTTTGTCTCGGCGGCCTGCCTGGCCTGGCGGACGCAGGCGCGCGAAGAACGCCGTAGCCCTGCGCTTTCCGGCCCCGCCCGGCTTGCCGTGCTGGAGGCCGGCACCCCGCCGCATGCCAGCACACCGCTGTTCGACCTGCCAACCATCGAAGGCATGCAGACGGTGGTGATCACCGCGGGGGCACCATTCGGCGAAGTGCTGGCCGCAGTCGCCGCCGCACAACCGACCCATATGGTGGGCTATCCGTCGGTGATCGGGCGTCTTGCCCGCGCCGCACTGGCCGGTGATCTGCGCATCAGGCCGGGGCGGGTGAGCACCAACTCCGAACCGCTGCTCGACGAGGACCGCGACCCCATCGTCGAGGCCTGGGACCCTGTGATCCACAACGTGTGGGGTTCGACCGAAATCGGGGTGCAGGCGGTGGGCTGCGGCCATGGCGAGGGCCTGCACGTATGCGAGGACGAGGTCATCCTCGAACGCGTCGACGACGGAGGAATGCCGGTCGGTCCCGACCAACCGGCGGCACGCACCCTTGCCACCGGATTGGCCAACCAGACTTTCCCGTTCATCCGCTACGACCTCGGCGATCAGGTGCTCTCGTTGGGAGGCGCCTGTGCATGCGGCAGTTCCTTCGCGCGCATCGCCGCCGTCGGCGGTCGCCGCGACGACGACTTCCGTTACGGGTCAATCCTGGTACCGCCGATTGCGTTTCGCCACGTGCTGGGCACCGACCCCCGGGTGACCGAATACCAGGTCACCCAAACCGCCACGGGCGCCGACATTTTGGTCGTGGGTGGGTCGGCTCTCCCGGATCTCGAAGCTTTGACCACCGCTCTGCTCGCCGCCCTGCGCAGGTATGGGCTGCTCGAGCCGGCGGTCAAGATCCAGGTGGTCGACGGTCTGCGGCGTCACCAGTCCAGCGGCAAGCTGCGGCGGTTCATCCCGCTATAGGACGAGCAGACGCAAAATCACCCGACACGCCGTGGTTTCGGGTGCTCTTGCGTCTGCTCGCCCGCTAAGCCCGCTAGGCCTCGACCAGCCCCTTGAGGCATTTCAGCGTCTCGGCCACGTTGCGCCCCACCTGGCGCACGGCGATCCGATCGGCGATGTAGCCGAGTATGCCGCCGGGGGCCTGATACGACAGCCGGAAGGTCGCTTTCGTCTGGCCCTCGGCGGCGTCACGCAACCGGATCCGACCACGCAAACTGATACCGGTGATGCCCACCCAAGCGATGTCGCGGTTCTCGTCGAACTCGACCAACTCGATCAGGCCGCCAACCGGCACCGACCCGATCTTCCAGTGCACGGTGTAACGCGCACCGACACCGGCAGCCTGGTCGTTGGCGCTCTCCCATCGCTCCAGGCTGGTCATGAACGACGGGTAGCGGTCGGGGTCGCTGACTATCTTCCAGACCGCGTCGCGGTCGGCGTTGATCACGCAGTGGCGTTCGACGCGCATCAGCCGAGCACCGGGAATCGGCGTCGGGCGGCCAAGCGGTCGACCCCGCTCTGCAGGCTGCCCATCACCTTGTCGTGCACCGCCTGGTCATCACCGTCGACTTCGATCGGTTCCTGCACTTCGATCACGATCTTGGTGGGCAGCGGAATGTGGCCCGCCAGGTCGCTGATGTTCAGTCCCCACGGCAGCGCCAGCGAGATCGGAATGCTCTTGAGCCGCAGCAACTTATCGGCCATCAGCAACTTGGCCAGCCATTGACCGCGGTTGAGGAACAACGCGCTCTCCTGACCGCCGACGCTGGCAACCGGGACGATCGGCACCCCGGCCTCACGTGCCAGCCGCACGTACCCCATGCGTCCGCCGAAGTCGACCGTATGTCGCTCCCACGACGGCCGGAAGACCTCGTAGTCGCCGCCGGGATACACCAGTAGCGCCGCGCCGCACTCGAGTGCCAATCGGGCGTTTTCGTGATTGGCGGCCACGGTGCCGAACTTGCGCAGCCAGCCTAGCGGCGGCGCGGAGACCACGAGGTTATGCGCCAACTGGTAGAAGGGCCGCTCCACGCCGAAGTAGGAGCAGAACGCGAGGGTGAATACGAACGTGTCCGGCGGCACGTTGCCGCCGCTGTGGTTGCCGATCAACAACACCGGCCCCTCGGCGGGGATCCGGTCCAAGCCCGTCACGTCTGCCCTGAAGTACAGGGACGCCAGCAACCAGGTGCCCGGCAGCTGGTCGCGGATGTAGTCGGGGTCACGCTGGTCGAGGTCGGCTTTGGGAACCCGCGAGACGACTTGCTTGCGCGTCCACTCCAAGACATCCCCCACGGTGCCCATAACCGCCTTCATACCCCGAGTAGGCCAGCGTCAAACGCGATAGATGCGGGCGGCGTTGCCGTGGGCAATGAGATCGACCACCCGAATCGCGTCGGCCTCGCTCCAGTCGCCGGCCTCGACGAATTCCCCCAAAACGCGGTGAATAGCCTTGCGCCACAATGCTGCACCGAGGTAATGCAGTTCAGCGGGGCCGAACCCGTCCGACGAGTACACGAGCTTGCGGAACGGCGCCATCTCCAGCAGCCGGGCGATGAACGCAGGCGCCCGAGCGCCCAGATAGTTCACGCTCAGCCCGCCGTCCAGATAGACGTTGTTGAAGGCTTGCGCGAGGTAGCCGGCTTCGCGCTCGTAGGGATAGCAATGCAGCAACACGATCGGGGTGTCGTCAGACTGCCGAAGAAAGTCGAGCAGATACAGCGGATTGGTCTTGTGCAGGTCGCAGTCCCGGTCGCCGAACCCGACGTGGAACTGCAGCGGCTTGCCCAGCCGTAGCGCCTCGTGCAAGCCGAACCGCAGCAGTACCCGATCGGATAACCGCACACCACCGTGATCGCGCCATCGGCTGGCGGCGTCGGCCACCTCCGCCGCGGACGGCTCGGTCAGGTCGCCATCGAATCCTCCGCGATAGGCCAGGATGGACTTGGTCCCGACCGCGCCCGCCGCGCGCCGGTGCAGTATCTCGGCGAACGCCGACGCGTAGTCGCCCGGCGCCTGCGCGGCCTGTTCGGCCACCTGCTCGAGCCGAACCACCTCGTGGGCGCGGCCCCCGGACAGCTGCGCCACCTCTCGTAGACCGGCTATGTCACCGTCGATACCGGTGTCCACCAGCCAGTCGGTCACTCCGGCGTCCGACAGAAACAGGCGGGCCAGCTCGGCTTCGCTGAGCCGACTGCGGCGGTCCCAATACGTTTGTGCGTCAACGTGTCTGGGCAATCCCAGCAGCGGGCTGCAATGGTTGCGCACGGCGAAGCCGAGTTGTGAGTCGAAACCCGAGTCCGCGATCGGTTCGGTGTTGGCCTCGTTCAGAGCGTTCTCGAAGCGCGGCCGGTCCCCCGCCGTCAGCCAGCAGCCGTGGACGTGTTGATCGATCAGGGTGACAGCATCGATGTGTTGCGCCAGCTCGGTCACCGGCGCGCTCACAGACTCCAAGCCATCCGGAACTTGTCCGCCAGCGGCTCGGGGCGCAGCTTGGCATAGTGGTCCTGTTCCAGCCGCCGCACCGCTATCACCATGTCGACGGCGGGGTCGCCGAGTATTCCCCGCACCAGCTGCGAATTGTCGAGTGCGGCAATGGCTTCGGCCTGAGCTTCGGGCAGGCGCAGGATGCCGGCGTGGTCCCGATCGGAATCGGAGAGCTTGGCGGGATCCATCGTCGTTTCCGGCGGGAGCTCCGAGTCGCCCTTGATGCCGTCGAGCGCCAGCCCGAGGATCACCGCCGACGCGAGGTACGGGTTGGCCGAGGGATCGACGACCTTCACTTCGACGTTGCCGCCGTACGGACTACCGGGGCCGCCCTTGACGAATCGCACTGCGGCCTCACGGTTCTCAATTCCCCAGCACACGTAGACGCCTGCCCAGTTTCCGGGCCTTAGCCGCAAACCCGACACAATTGAGCCGCAGAGGATGCCCTGCGCCTCCCACAGCCCGCGCAACACCCCCGTGACGGCGCGCTCCCCCGCCGGGGTCATGCCGCCCGCGCCGGATCCGTCCGAGAACAGCGGGCCGTCCGACGTGCTCAGCGAGAAGTGTTGGTGCGCACCGGATCCGACACTGCCGGCAAAGGGTGCCGGCGACAGGCTGACTCGCAGACCGTGCCGGCGGGCGGCGCGACCGACGATGAGCCGGGTCAGTATCAGTTGATCGGCGGCGGCCACCGGCGCTAACGGCGCCAACGAGATTTCGAACTGGTTGGCTCCGTATTCGGGATGGAACTGCTCGATGCCCACACCGGCTGCGGCCGCCGCGACGTTGACATCGCGGACGAAGTCTTCGTGCTCGAGTATCCCGGCCAGGCCGTACTGCGCCCACAGCGTCGAGGGCAGTCGCTCACCGTCGGGATCGACGAGCAGGAACTCGATCTCGTGGCCCACCGCCGCCTCGATGCCGGCTTCGGCGAGCGCGGCCTCAACCCGCTGCAGTGTGCCGCGGGTGCAGGCCGGTACCGGTGTGCCGTCCTGCTCGAAGAAGGCGCCGGGCGCCCAGGCCAGCCCGCCGCCGATCATCCGCAGCGCCGTCAGGTCGATGCGGATGCGCTGGTCGCCGACGACGCCGACATCGTCGGTAAGCGCGATGCCGGTCTGGTCGATGGCGAAGGCGTGCCACGAGGGACTGGCACCCAGTCCGGGATCGGCGAATGTGTTCGTCCTGCGGATCGGCACCGCCTTGGCCTGTGTGAGCCCGGCCGCGTTCACCACGGTGCCGATGACGGTATCGACGCCCTCGGCCTCGAGTTGGGCGATCGCCGCCGCGGCAAGGGGCGTAGCGGTCATCGGTGGGGCTTGGTCTTTGACAGGGTTGGTTCAGGCGCGGCTGGGCAAGGTCAGCTTGCAGGTCTGGCCGATGTCGAGGGTCCGCAGCATGCGTCCCATGCCGACCCACAGCGCACAGGACATCGCGAGGTCGGCGAGCAGCTCTTCGGAGAAGTGCTTGCTGGCCCGGCTCCAGAAGTCCTCGTCGTCGCGCAGCTTGGTGTGTTCGGTGGCGAAGCGATGCGCGAATTCGGCGGCCAGGCGCTCTTGTTCGCTGTATCCCGGCCAGGTGCGCCACTCCAGCGCGTGCTCGTAGAGCTCCTCGTCAACGCCGGCGGCCGGTCCGTCGGCGTCGCGGGTGTTGGCGCAGACAACGCATTCGTTGTCGTGGGCGATCACGGCCCGGGCCAGCTCGCGGGTGCGCATCGGCAGCCGGTTTTTGGTGTAGACCGCCTGACTGAAGTTGGCGATCGCGCCGCCGAGGTCCGGGGATTTTGTGGCCCAGCTGTAAATGTCGTCGTCAGCGAATTGTCCGATTCGGCTCATGGCGTGATGGTACGCCGGGGCCGTCTGGCTGCCGGCGCATGCTGCCGGCCAGTGTCACTGTCGGTGTCTCGTCGTGCCAATCACGTTGGGCCAGAACACGATGTGCGATGCGCTGCAGGGCGGCTTCGACCTCGCGGCGGTCGGGCCTGCCTTCGAAGCTGGGAGAGCGGGAAAGCTTGTCGACGATCCAGGCCAGCAGCAGCGAGTACACGTAGTCCACCTGCTGGCGTCCGGCGCGGGTCAGCCACATCTGGTCGCCGTCTTGTCGCAGGTATCCGGTGGCAGCCAGCCGGGAAAAGGTGGGTTCTAAAACCTCGAAGGGCAGCCGCTGATGCTCGGCGATATCGGTGAGCCGTGCCGTGCCGTACATCTGCCCGAAGCGGTAGATGCGCAGGACGCCCCAGAGCCCGGCGACGTCGAGCCGGCAGTCGGGCCGCATGGCGATGCTGCGCAGCCGTACCCCCGGTTCCCCTCGCAGCATCCGCGCGATCGCGTTCTCCAGCATCCGTTCCGGCGTCTCGAGGTTGGGCATGCCGAACCCGTCGCCGAGGTCGACTGCGCTGTTGTGGATGTCCCGCAGCGGCACCTCGCGCAGGAACAGCGCGAGGACGAACCCGATCGCAGCGACCGGGGCCGCGCAGAGGAACACCTGGCTGAGCGACTCGGAGTAGGCCGCCACGATCGGTGCGGCCACGTTGTGCGGCTGCCGGTGCAGCGCCGCAGGCGAACTGACCGCATCGGGCGACGCGCCGCTGGCCGCCAGCGCGGCGCCCAGCCGGTGGTTGAGAAAGTTCACGAAGAGGGTGCCAAATATCGCGGCACCGAAGGAGCTGCCGATGGTGCGAAAGAACGTCACTCCCGAGGTGGCCACACCGAGGTCTTCGAAATTCGACGTGTTCTGCACGATGAGAACCAGCACCTGCATCGACAACCCGATGCCGGCACCCAGGATGAGCAAGTAGAGCGACTGCACCAGGGCCGACGTCGACGCGTCCATGCGCGACATCAGCAGGAACGCGACGGCCATCAGTGCGGTGCCGGTGACGGGAAAGATTTTGTAGCGGCCGGTTCGGCCGACCAGCGTGCCGCTGCCGGTCGAGGTGATCAGCATGCCGACCACCATCGGCAGCGTGCGCAGACCAGAGGTGGTTGCCGAGACGCCGTCCACGTATTGCATGTAGGTCGGCAGGAAGGTCATTGCGCCCAACATGGCGAATCCCACCACGAAGGCCAGCACACAGCAGACGGTGAACACCGGACTGCCGAACAGCCGGATCGGCAGGATTGGTTCGGCTGCGCGGTTCTCCGCCCACACGAATGCGCACAGTGCCGCCGCGGCCGTGACGAACAGGCCGACGATCGTCGTCGACCCCCATGGGTAGCGGCTGCCGCCCCAGCTGGTGGCCAGCGTCAGGCCGGTGGCGCCCAGCCCGACGAACACGATCCCGGCGTAGTCGATCCGCGGTTTCGTGGACGCCGCCAACTCCGGAATGGCCGCGGCCGCCACCATGATGACCACCACCGATACCGGCACGTTGACCCAGAACGCCCACCGCCACGTCAGGTAGTCGGTGAAGTAGCCGCCCAGCAGCGGCCCGATGACCGTCGTCACACCGAAAACCGCGCCCAGCACGCCCTGGTAGCGGCCGCGCTCCCGAAGCGGGACGACCTCACCGATCAGCGCGCTGGCGGTGACCGTGATCCCGCCGCCGCCGATGCCCTGCAACGCTCGCGCCCCGACCAGCATGGTCATCGACTGCGCCAGCCCGCACGACACCGAGCCGACGACGAAGCACACCACGGCGGCCTGAAATACGCGCTTGCGGCCGTAAAGGTCGCCGAGCTTGCCGACCAGCACGGTGACGATCGTGGAGGCCAGCAGGTAGCTGGTGACCACCCAGGATTGATGACCGGCGTCGCCGAGGTCGGCGACGATGGTCGGCAACGCCGTCGCGACAATCGTCTGATCCAGCGCGGCGAGCAGCATGCCGAGCGCGATCGCCACGAAGATGAGATTGCGCCGCTGAGGGCTGATCAGCGCGCTGCTGGGGGCTGAGTCCGCGGCCTGCGCCACCGAGACCGCTGTTGCTTTCGGGGCCGTCATCCCTGCCTTCCCGTCGGCGTCCGATGCTAACGGGTACCCAGGCTGCCGCCCGGCGGCTTACCGGGGGTGGGCCGTTTAGTCGCGCGCGGGAGCGTCGAACAGCACCGACGCTGGGCCGCGGGTCAGCTCGGCGGGCGGGAGACGCATTGCGCCGAGTACAGTTCCTCGCCCAGCTTGTCCATCAACTCCAGCTGTGTCTCCAGGTAGTCGACGTGGATCTCTTCGTCGGCGACGATCTTCTCCAGCAGTGTGGCGCTGGTGCTGTCCTGCTTCTCCCGGCACATGATGATTCCGGGCTTGAGCCGGTTCAGTACGTCGTATTCGATCGCCAGGTCGGCCTCGAACTGCTCGCGCAATGTCTGGCCGACCCGCAACGACCCGATCCGCTGGTAGTTCGGCAGGCCGTCCAGCAACAAGATGCGATCGGTGATCGCCTCCGCGTGCCGCATTTCGTCGAAGGACTCCGCGCGAGTGTGTTCCGCCAGCTCGGTGAAACCCCAGTTGTCTTGCATCTTGGAGTGCAGGAAATATTGGTTGATAGCGGTGAGCTCGCTGGTCAATTGCTCGTTCAGCAGGCGCAAAACATCCGGATCACCTTGCATGACCACTCCTTGGCTGTGAGGGCTGTCGATGTCGAACCGCGGCAGATGGGCTGGGCTGGAGCACCATCCCGCCGGCCTGTAGATACCCGGCGTGCCGATCTCAATCTAGTCCAGCGCTAGTGGGTCGGCGCAGCCTTTTATCCGCCTTCGGCGCGTCATGCGCAGGAGACGGTTCGGTCACGTGTCGTTACTTAGGTTAGACTCCGCTAACCTACTTAGGATAGACTTCACTAATATGCGGTCTGTTTCATTCGGCAGTTTCGCTCAGGAGTTTTGATGTACGTCTGCCTGTGTGTCGGGGCCACCAACCAGACGGTGTCCGACTGCGTAGCGCGCGGTGCGTCGACGTCCAAAGACGTTGCCACCGCCTGCGGGGCCGGCGCGGACTGCGGGCGCTGTCGCCGCACGCTGCGGGCGATCATCGCTGCCGCAGCACAGCTCGAGCACGCGGGCTAGCTCTAGATCTGATCAGTTAGCGCGGCCTTTGTTGAAATCCGCCAGCGCGGCGGCGTTGGCCTGTGTGCCCATCAACTCGGCAAAGTGGGCGTTTTCCCGCGCGGTCGCAGCGAGGATCTCCGGGCGGACCGGTTCCACCATCGTGTGCTTGACCGCCATCAGGCTCGAAATCGGCCGGGCGGCAAGTGTTTCGGCGTGCCGGCGGGCTTCGGGCAGCAGCTCCTCCGGCTCGCAGACCCGCCATACCAGGCCCATCCGCAGCGCCTCTTCAGCGTCGACCCATTCCGAGGACATCAACAACCATGCGGCGTTCTGCCGCCCCACCAGCTGGGGCAACAGATACGACGAGGCCGCTTCGGGCGCGACTCCCAAGCTGGTGAAAGGACATTTCAGCCGCGCCGTCGACGACATGAAGGCCAGATCGGCGTAGCCGAGAACGGTGGCGCCGATTCCCACCCCGACGCCGTTCACCGCGCAGATCAGCGGCTTGGGGAACTTGCTGAGCGCGTCGATCAAACCGGGGAAGCCGTACTTGCCGGGGGTGAAGTCCGGCTCGGTGATGCGTGCCTGCATCTCGGCGAGGTCGGTGCCGGCGGAGAAGCCGCGCCCGGTGCCGGTCAGCAGTACCACGGCGACGTCGGGGTCGTCGGCGGCATCCAGCAGCGCTTGTGCGGTGGCGTCGTAAAGGGCTTCGTTGAAGGCGTTCAGCGCCTCGGGCCGGTTGAGCGTGAGGGTGCGCACCCGGTTCTGATCGTCGATCTGCAGCATCACGAGTTGCCAACCTATCACCGGCGAGCAGACGTAAAAGCACCCATTTCGGCACGAAAATGGGTGCTTTTACGTCTGCTCGCGCTACCTAGCCGTTGCTATACACCCGGGTCGGCTCGATCAACACCACGGCCCGCCGCTCCTCGACCATCACCCGGTCGTACTCCGGCCAATTGTCGTGGGTGCCGCCGGCGGCGGTGAACACCTCGCGCAGCAGCAGCCGCAACTGCTCATCGCCGGCCAGCCACGGCTGCGCGTCGTCCGGGCCGGCCAGTTCCGCGCGGCCTTCGACGGTGGCCCACTGCCAGCCGTTGCGGAAGGTGACGGCCAGTTGGGGCCGCGCCCGCAGATTCGCAAGCTTGACCTTGCCGTAGGTGGTGAAGGCCAGCGATGGCTGACTGCTTTGCGGGTGAGGCAGCAAACCGACGTTGACCAGCGACGCTTGCACGGTCCCGTCGGCGCGGACGGTGGACACCACCGCCAGGCCGCTTTCCGCGGCCGCCAGCGCCACCGCGTCTCCCAGTGTTGTCATGTGCGTCCTCAACTTTCGAATGGTGACTTGAACACGTAGCGGCTGGTCGGCACCGTGTCGATGTTCTCGTTAGCGCCGAATGCAGTGGTGCTGGCGATCATCCGGCCCAGCCGATGCTGAAGATCATCGTCGTCGTGCGCGCCGAAAAACGCCTTCAAGTCGGTGATCGCCTCCGCGGGGAACAACTCCTCGACGATGCCCGCGATTCCAGGTGCGTCTGGCGTCAGGGCCCGCACCACCCAGTTCTGGGTGTAGCCGAAGGTCGCCTGCGTCTCGATGGCTACCGGGGTGTGGTCGCCCTGCCAGCGGGTCAGCCAGGTATCCAGGTCCATGCCGGCGGGCCGGCGCAGCAGCGCGATATTAGCCAAACCCGTTGTGCGCGAGCCGGATTCGGATGCCGGGCCGGGCATCGGGACCGACTCGGTCACCAGGTAGGCGCTGAGCCGTTCGCACTCGGCGGCCAGCAGGTTCAGCGCCGCCCTCACCTGGTCGCCGTAGCACTGCTGGGCCCACAGGCTCACCACCGCGGCCACAGGCGGGTCGAGCGTCGTCAGCGTCATCAGCGAGTGGCGCACGGCGTCGTCGCGGACGTTGACGGACAGCCCGCGCACGCCCAGGCCCAACAGCTCGTCGGCGACCGGCCCCCGCTGGCGGGCGCACCAGTCGTCGTCCGGGCCGTCGCTCCTTAGCACGGCGATTACCTTTTCCATAGGGGGAACTTACCTCCGGCGGCCGCGCGGCCCTGCTATTTGCTTACGCGCACACGGTGTTCGCCGCCGATCAGCTCCCCGATGATCCGGGCAAGCCGCCGATAGGATTCGTCGCGCCCACTCGAGGAGCGGAACACCATGCCGATCCGGCGGCCCGGGCGCGGAGCGGCAAACCGGGTGAGCCCAAGCCGGCTGCGCGCAGCCTCGACGGGCACCGCGGTTTGCGGGATCAGGGTCACCCCCAATCCGCCGGTCACACATTGCACGGCGGTCGCCAGCGACGTCGCCCGGGTGTCGGCGAGTTCGACCCGCACACTCCCCTGCCGGCAGACGTCCAGCGCCTGATCCCGTAGGCAGTGACCCTCGTCCAGCAGCAGCAACGGGAGCTGCGCCAGCGCCGCCACCGGCACCCGCTTCTTGCCGGACAGCGGATGTCCGGGCGGCACGGCGAGTACGAAATCCTCTTCGTAGATCGGAACCTCGGTGATTCCGGGGGCGTCCGCGGGCAACGCGATCAGCGCCGCGTCCAACGCGCCGCCACGCAATGCGGTCAGCAGCCGCTCCGTGCGGTCTTCGATCACCCGCAGATCCAGTGCGGGTAAGCGCTGCGCCAATCCCGCCAACACGGTTGGCAGCACGTAGGGCGCGACGGTGGGGATCAATCCCAGCCGCATGCTGCCGTGTAGCGGATCGTCTGCACCCGCGGCGGCGGCAGTGAACGCCTCCACCGCCTCGACCACGGCCTGGGCCTGCGGTAGCAGCTGCATACCTTCCGGCGTTACCCGCACCCGCCGTGTCGATCGCTCGACGAGCTGGATGCCGAGGCCGGCTTCCAGTGCGGCCAGCGCCTGCGACAGGGTCGACTGGCTTACGCCCAGAGTGGTTGCCGCACTACCGAAATGCCGCCGTTCCGCCACCGCGACGAACGCGCGCAGCCCGGCCAGCGTCGGTTGAAAACTCTTATCGGACATACCGATCAGTGTAGTGGCACATATCACCTTTACCGGACAGTAGGTTATGGCACCATGGTGGTATACAACTTTTCTTGAATGAATCCAGATAAGGAGCGGATGCGCCATGCTGACAATTGGCGACCAGTTTCCCACCTACCGCCTGACCGCGCTGATCGGCGGCGATCTATCGAAGGTAGACGCGCAGCAACCCGGCGACTACTTCACCACGGTGTCCAGCGACGACCACCCGGGTAAGTGGCGCGTGGTGTTCTTCTGGCCTAAGGACTTCACCTTTGTGTGCCCGACCGAGATCGCGGCGTTCGGTAAGCTCAATGACGAGTTCGAGGACCGTGATGCGCAGATCCTGGGGGTTTCGATCGACAGCGAATTCGTCCACTTCCAGTGGCGTGCACAGCATGAAGACCTCAAGAAGGTGCCCTTCCCGATGCTCTCGGACATCAAGCGCGAACTCGTCCAAGCCGCCGGAGTGCTCAACGCAGACGGTGTCGCCGACCGGGTGACCTTCATCGTCGATCCCAACAACGAGATCCAATTCGTCTCCGCCACAGCCGGATCCGTGGGGCGCAACGTCGACGAGGTGCTGCGGGTGCTCGACGCTCTGCAATCCGACGAGCTGTGTGCCTGCAACTGGCGCAAGGGCGACCCGACGCTGGACGCCGGCGAACTGCTCAAGAAGTCGGCATAAACGGGAGGGCGAGATGACAGTAGAGAATCTCAAGACCGCATTGCCTGAGTACGCAAAGGACCTCAAGCTCAACCTGGGCTCGATTGCGCGCAGCACTGAGCTGACCAAGGAACAACTGTGGGGTACCCTGCTGGCCAGTGCCGCGGCAACACGAAACGCACAGGTACTGGCCGAGATTGGCGCTGAGGCAGCCGACACTTTGTCCGGTGCGGCCTATCATGCGGCCCTGGCGGCCGCGTCCATCATGGGCATGAACAACGTGTTCTACCGCGGGCGTGGTTTCCTGGAAGGCCGGTACGACGACCTGCGCGCCGGATTGCGGATGAACGTCATCGCCAATCCAGGTGTGGACAAGGTGAATTTCGAGCTCTGGTGCTTTGCGGTGTCGTCGATCAACGGCTGCTCGCATTGCATGGTTGCCCATGAGCACACGCTGCGTGAAGCGGGCATGAGCCGCGAAGGCATCCTCGAAGCACTGAAGTCCGCTGCCATTGTTTCCGGTGTGGCACAGGCGATTACCACCGCCGAGACACTGGCCACCGTCGGCTGACCCTGCGCCGTGACTCCCACCTGGATAGAGCATGCCATTTGGTGGCAGGTCTATCCGCTGGGCTTCGTCGGCGGGTTTCCCACGGATCAGCCGCCGGGACCGGATGAGCACCGGCTCCGGCGGCTGGTCGCGTGGCTCGACCACGCCATCGAATTGGGGGCATCCGGGATTGCGTTGGGGCCGATCTTCGCTTCGCGCTCGCACGGCTACGACACCACTGACAACTATTGCATCGACCCACGGTTGGGCGACGACGCCGACTTCGATCATCTGATTGCCGAGGCGCACGCCCGCGGTTTGCGGGTGCTGCTCGACGGGGTGTTCAATCACGTCGGTACCGACTTCCCCCGCTGTCGCGAAGCGCCGCACGATGACGCATCGGCGCGCTGGTTTCGCGGGAGACCGGGTCGCTTCCATACCTTCGAAGGGCACTCCGAGCTCGTCACCCTCAACCACGACAATCCCGCCGTGGTCGACTACACCGTCGGCGTCATGTCGCACTGGTTGGGCCGCGGCGCCGACGGCTGGCGACTGGACGCGGCTTATGCTGTACCCCAATCATTTTGGGCAGCAGTACTGCCGCAGGTACGCGAGCGTCATCCCGACGCGTGGTTCGTCGGCGAGCTCATCCACGGCGACTACGCCGCGGTGGTCAAAGCCGCCGGATTCGACTCGGCAACCCAGTACGAGCTGTGGAAGGCTATCTGGAGTGGGCTCAACGACGGCAACTTCTTCGAGCTGGACTGGGCGCTGAAGCGGCACAACGAGTTTCTGGCCGAGTTCGTGCCGCTGACATTCATCGGCAATCACGATGTCACCCGGATCGCCAGCCGCCTCGAGCGCCCCGAACATTTGGCCCATGCGCTGGTGATTCTGCTGACCGTCGGCGGAGTGCCCAGCGTGTACGCCGGCGACGAGCTCGGTTTTGCCGGTGTCAAGGAAGAGCGGTACGGCGGAGACGACGCGGTGCGCCCAGAGTTCGGTTCTCCCCCAATGCCACTGGACGAAGCGGGTGCCGAAGTGTGGGCGTTGCACCAGTATCTGGTCGGGCTGCGCCGTCGGCACCCGTGGCTGCATGCGGCAGCGACCACCGCCTTGCGGCTGGACAACCGGCACTACGTTTATCAGGCCCGCGGCGGCGAGGATGCGCTGCTGGTGGCGCTCAACATCGACGACGAGCCGATGCACGTGGTGCTGAACGAGCTGGGCATGGCGCACGCACACGTCCTCGCCGGATCGGCGGCGCCGCCGCACGAGGTCGTCGACGCGGTGGTCGTCGAACCGCACGGCTGGCGGATACTTCAACCTATTTAAGGCCTATTTAAGGCCCAGGCGGGTCAGGGTGAGCGGATCCTGCCGGCCGTCGTAGTACCTGTCGAGAAGTTCGGCGAAGTCCTGGTTGTGGTCTGTGGCAATGGCGAACAGTGTCATCGACGAGCACAGTTTGAGGTCGTCGGGCGAGCCGAAAATCTGGTCGATGGAGCGGCCCTGCACCTGGTTGACCAGCCGCGTGCAGTCATGCAGTCGCGGGCCCAGCACGTCATGCCGCAGATACTCCCGGGCTTCCTCGAGCGAGGAGATGCCGTAGCGCTCCGCCATCGGCGTGTGGCCCAGCCCGCGCAACTGCGGGAAGACGAACCACATCCAATGGCTGCGCTTTCGTCCGCCGCGCAGCTCGTCGATGACGCTGCTGAAGACCCTGTCCTGAGCGTCCACGAAACGCTGCAGGTCGAACGGGTCGCCAGGCGGGGCCATGTGACTACGGTTGCATACATGGCCACCAAACGACAGGTGCCCAGGGTGCGCGACCTGGCGCCGTTGATCCAGTTCAAACGACCTGCGCTCAACCGCACCAAGCGCCGCCTCGACGCCGCGCTGACCATCGACGATCTGCGCCGGATAGCGAAACGGCGCACCCCCAAGGCGGCGTTCGACTACACCGACGGCGCCGCAGAGGACGAGCTGTCCATCCAGCGCGCCCGGCAGGCCTTCCGCGACATCGAATTTCACCCGACGATCCTGCGCGACGTCACCAACGTGTGCACCGGCTGGGACGTCCTCGGTCAGCCGGTCGGGTGGCCGTTCGGCATCGCGCCGACCGGGTTCACCCGGTTGATGCACACAGAAGGTGAGATCGCCGGGGCCCGGGCCGCGGCCGCAGCCGGCATCCCGTTCGCGATGTCCACCCTGGCCACCTGTGCGATCGAAGATGTGGTGACAGCGGTTCCGCAGGGCCGCAAATGGTTTCAGCTCTACATGTGGCGTGACCGGGACCGCTCGATGGCGTTGGTCAAGCGGGCCGCCGATGCGGGCTTTGACACCCTGCTGGTCACCGTCGACGTTCCGGTCGCCGGCGTCCGGTTGCGCGACGTCCGCAACGGAATGTCGATTCCGCCGGCGCTGACGCTGCGCACCGTGCTCGACGCGTTGCCGCACCCGCGCTGGTGGTTCGACCTGTTCACCACCGAGCCGCTGTCCTTCGCGTCGCTGGATCGCTGGTCAGGAACCGTGGGCGAATACCTGAACACCATGTTCGATCCCAGCGTCACCTTCGACGACCTGGCTTGGATCAAGGATCGGTGGCCCGGCAAGCTCGTGGTGAAGGGGATCCAGACGCTGGACGATGCCCGCACGGTTGTCGATCGCGGCGCCGACGGCGTCGTCTTGTCCAATCACGGAGGTCGCCAGCTCGACCGGGCGCCGGTGCCCTTCCATCTGTTGCCGGCGGTTGCGCGCGAGGTCGGCAAGGACACCGAGATCCTGATGGATACCGGCATCATGTCGGGCGCCGACATCGTCGCCGCGGTGGCACTGGGGGCACGGTGCACGCTGGTCGGCCGGGCCTACCTCTACGGGCTGATGGCCGGTGGCGAGGCCGGTGTCAAGCGCGCGATCGACATTCTGCAAAGCGGCATCACCCGGACCATGGCGCTGCTCGGCGTCACTTGCCTGGAGGAACTCTCGCCCAGGCACGTGACGCAGTTGCGCCGGCTGGTGCCCGGCTAACCTCGGCGAGCTGGGGGCACCTCCCGCTTGCGGGGGAACGCAAAATCGCCCAATTCGCGCCTGTTTTGGCGGCTTTTGCGACTGCTCGGCACACCGAGTTCACGCCAGGAAGCGATCGCCTGCCGGGTGAACGCGACGGTCCGGCCGACCCTGGTGCCCCCGGACGCCAGCGCATGGGCATTCTCGGCGTGCGCGACCACGTGATCCAACGTGACCAACGGCCGGTCATCGACGACGGTGGCCGACTCAAACGCCGTCCACAGGGCATACATTCCGGCGCCAGTCAGGTTCGCCGCCACGGCGCGGGCGGCGCGATCGGCGGCCTTCCATTCGGTGATCGCCGGCATGTCGCCCGAGGCCGCAGCACGGTGCAGCTTGGCGATGTCGATGATCGCCTTATGCGCGGTGAGCCGGGCGTACTGAAGCACTCCCCAGCTGGGATTGGTCAGCAGTTCCGCCACCCAGGCATGCACGACGGTCTGGGGGACGTCCGCGGTTCCCACGGTCTGCCAGGCAAGGTCGAGGGCCAGCACGCTGTTTTCCGGTGACAGGTAGCCGTCGGACCCCGCCAGCAGGTCGTTACACGTCTGGACGAGCAGGCTCAGCGGGCGGGCCGAGCAGGCGGGGAAGTCGGTGATCCGCTCGTCGCCGTTGATGTATGAGATCACGTTCATCGCGCACCCTTTGCCCGACCCGGGTTGGTGCGATCCTCTGGCTAACCTCAGCGGACGGGTGATGCGGTCGAGATCCATTCGGGTTGGCTCCTTTCACATTTCGTTACTTCGTCACACGTCGGAAGTGCTGCTTGGGTTCACACGTTCGGGTAACGGTTTGGTAACCGATCTAGATGGTTACAGCTTGCGCGCGGTAGTGAAACCCGTCAAGGTGGTTACTTGTGATGTTCGTCTACGTGAGCGGCCGCGACTGCCTGGACTTCGCCGGCACGGTGAAACGGCGCGACTCCCAACGTGAGGATCTGCTGACGGACCCCGAACGGCTGTCGGACTGGGCGGTTCAAGCGGGGCTCTCGGATACATCGATCGATGTCACCGATGACGACCTCGCGGCCGCAATCGCACTGCGCGAAGCCATCTACCGGACCGTCATCGCCCGACTCGACCGCCGCGGGCCGAGACCCGCCGACGTCACACTCATCAACGATTGGGCCGCTCAGCCCCGCCTGACACCTCGGCTGCGCAGAAACGGGTCGGTCAGCCGCGGTGGCACCACCGCACAGTTGCTCGCGAGCCTGGCCGCGGATCTGCTCGAACTTTTGGCCGACGACGACTTCATCAACGTCAAGCGGTGTGCCCATCCCGGATGCACGCGGCTCTACCTGGACTCGTCGCGAGCCAAGAACCGGCATTGGTGCGGGATGAGTACCTGCGGCAACCGCGCCAAGGTGCAAGCCTTCCGGGCCCGTCAGCGCGCGGTGGAAGGCCAGCACTGACCGAGCCTCACGCCGGCGTGACGCTGTTAGCGAAATCAAGCCGGGAACAAACCGGCCGTCAACAAGGTTGAGCGCATCGGACTCAAACTTTGGAGGATTGATGGCTGACGCCAAATCGGTGCCGGTGCTGTTTGTGACCGACACCATAGTGCTGCCCGGAATGGTGGTCCCGATTGCGCTGGACGAGCCCGCTCGGGCCGCGATCGACGCCGCTCAGGCCAGTGAATCAGGTCAATTGCTGATCGCCCCCCGGCTGGAGGACCGGTACCCGTCGCACGGCGTGGTCGCGAAGATTCTGCAAGTCGGACGCATCGCCGGTGGTGGCACCGCCGCGGTCGTGCGCGGTGAGCGCCGCGCGCACATCGGCGCGGGCGCCAGCGGGCCCGGGGCCGCGTTGTGGGTCGAGGTGAGCGAGGTCGCGGACCAGGAAGTGACCGACGACGTCAAGGCTCTGGCGGCCGAATACAAGAAGCTGCTGCTGGCCATGCTGCAACGTCGCGAGGCCTGGCAGATCGTCGACTATGTCAACAGCCTGACCGACCCGTCGGCGCTGGCCGACACGTCGGGTTATGCGTCCTACCTGAGCGACGTGCAGAAGCGGCAACTGCTGGAGACGGCCGATGTCGCCGAGCGGTTGCGCGTGCTCATCGACTGGACCAGTTCGCATTTGGCCGAAGTCGAGGTCAACGACAAGATCGCCGAAGACGTGCGCGACGGCATGGAGAAGACGCAAAAGGAATTCCTGCTGCGGCAACAACTCGCGGCCATCCGCAAAGAGCTCGGCGAAGGTGAACCGGATGGTTCCGATGATTACCGGGCCCGCGTCGAGGCCGCTGACCTGCCCGAGAAGGTTCGCGAGGCCGCGCTGCGCGAGGTCGGCAAGCTGGAACGCGCCAGCGACCAGAGCCCGGAGAGCGGCTGGATCCGGACCTGGCTGGACACCGTGCTGGACCTGCCGTGGAATGTGCGGACCGAGGACTCGACGGACCTCAAGGCGGCGCGGGAGACCCTGGACGCCGACCATCACGGGCTGGAAGACGTCAAGGACCGCATCGTCGAATACCTGGCCGTGCGTAC
Organism: Mycobacterium sp. NGS41; assembly: GCF_059812725.1. Lineage (NCBI taxonomy): Bacteria > Bacillati > Actinomycetota > Actinomycetes > Mycobacteriales > Mycobacteriaceae > Mycobacterium > Mycobacterium sp. NGS41. The sequence goes on along the minus strand of NZ_JCALDF010000014.1, from coordinate 35,502 downwards.
CCGTCGGGCGCAGCGTGGCTTGCAGGTCGTCGGCGGCCGCGGTTCCGGCGCGGTGATGGTGCTGGCCGGCCCACCGGGCGTGGGCAAAACGTCGTTGGGTGAGAGCGTCGCGCGGGCGCTCGGCCGCGAGTTCGTGCGGGTCGCGCTGGGCGGCGTGCGCGACGAGGCGGAGATCCGCGGGCACCGGCGCACCTACGTCGGCGCGCTGCCGGGCCGCATCGTGCGTGCGATCGGCGAGGCGGGGTCGATGAATCCCGTTGTGCTGCTGGACGAGATCGACAAGGTCGGCTCCGACTACCGCGGCGACCCGAGCGCGGCGCTGCTGGAGGTGCTCGACCCGGCGCAGAACCACACGTTCCGCGACCACTACCTGGATTTGGACCTGGACCTGTCCGACGTGGTGTTTCTGGCCACCGCCAACGTGATCGAGAACATCCCGTCGGCGCTGCTGGACCGCATGGAGCTGGTGCAGATCGACGGTTACACCGAGGACGACAAGGTGGCCATCGCCCGCGACTACCTGCTGCCCCGGCAGCGGGAGCGGGCGGCGCTGAGCGACGACGAGGTCACGGTGACCGAGGCCGCGCTGCGCAAGATCGCCGCCGACTACACCCGCGAGCCGGGTGTGCGGCAGTTCGAGCGGCTGCTGGCCAAGGCGCTACGCAAGGTGACCACCAAGCTCGCCGACGAGCAGGCGCCCATGATCATCGATGAGCCCGATCTGGTCGGCTACCTGGGACGGCCGCGGTTCACGCCGGAATCGGCCGAACGCACCGCGGTGCCTGGTGTAGCCACCGGCCTGGCCGTCACCGGCTTGGGCGGCGACGTGCTCTTCATCGAAGCCGGCGCCACCGACGGTGAAGCCGGTTTGCAGCTGACTGGGCAGTTGGGCGACGTGATGAAGGAGTCGGCGCAGATCGCGTTGTCTTTTGTGCGCTCGCACGCTGCGGAGCTGGGCGTTGACCCCACGACGCTGGACCGGCGCATCCACGTGCACGTGCCGGCGGGAGCGGTGCCCAAGGACGGCCCGTCAGCCGGGGTGACGATGGTGACCGCGCTGGTGTCGATGGCCACCGGCCGGCAAGTGCGCTCGGATGTCGGCATGACCGGTGAGGTCACGCTGAACGGCCGGGTGTTGCCGATCGGCGGTGTGAAGCAGAAGCTGCTGGCAGCCCAACGCGCAGGATTGTCAACGGTTTTCATTCCGCAGCGCAACGAGCCGGATCTGGACGACGTTCCCGCCGAAGTGCTCGACGCCCTGACGGTCAAGCCGATGACCGATGTCGCCGAGATCGTCGCACTGGCGCTGGCGCCTTCAGAGGGCCAAGCGGCTAAGGCAACGGCCGCTGCCTGACCCGTCCATCGAGCGTGACGGTGGCGTCACGTTAGGCGGCGAGCGTGACGGTGTCGTCACGTTCGGAGCCTGCATGGAGTTGAATAGACCCGTGAGTCTGAAACGACAGTTGGTCCATCGCGTACAACGCCTCGTGGTCAATCCGATCGGCCGGAATTTGCCGGTGACCATGCTCGAAACCACCGGCCGCAAGTCCGGACAACCGCGGCACACCGCCGTGGGTGGCAAGGTGATCGACAACCAGTTCTGGATGGTCTCCGAACACGGCGAACACTCCGACTACGTGCGCAACATGAAGGCCAACCCGGCGGTACGGGTGCGCGTCGGCGGAAAGTGGCGCAACGGAACCGCGCATCTGCTGCCTGACGACGATCCAGTGCGGCGGCTTGGAAACCTGCCTCGGCTTAATAGCGCGGTCGTGCGCTTGATGGGTAGCGACCTGCTCACCATTCGAGTCGACCTGGACTGATGGCGTACGACGAAGACCTGGCCAACCGGATCCGCGAATTGCTCGGCCCCCAGCGTGGTGTCGAGGAGAAGCGGATGTTCGGCGGGCTGGCCTTCCTGGTTAACGGCAACATGTCGGTGGCCGCCAGCGGCCAGGGCGGGCTGCTGGTGCGGGTACCGCCGGACGAGACCGATAAACTGCTGGCACGCGCGCACGTCAGTCTCATGGTGATGGGGGGCCGGGAGATGCGGGGCTGGCTACGCGTCGACACCGACGGCGTCAAAACCAAACGGCAACTTCAGGGTTGGGTCAACCGCGGCGTGGATTACGCGCGCACGCTGCCGCCGAAGTAGGCGTTCGGAGTTTGCGGCCGCGCCGCGCGGGTACGCGGCGGGGTATGGATCAGCCCCAGCGGGTGGCGCGACGGCTGCTCAAGGTCGCCGGCACCACCTACGCAGCCGAAGCGGGAATCACGCTCAAAGACAAGCCGATGCCGCTGTTTCAGCTGCTGGTGCTCTGCATGCTGGCCAGCAAGCCGATCGACGCCGCCATCGCGACGAGCGCGGCCCGCGAGTTGTTCAAGGCCGGTCTGCGCACGCCGAAATCGGTGCTGGCGTCCGACCGGCAGACCATGATCAGTGCGTTCGGCCGTGCTCACTATGTGCGCTACGACGAAAGCTCGGCTACCCGGCTCACCGACATCGCCGAGCACGTCCGCGACGAGTACGGCGGTGACCTGCGCGGAGTCGCCGACCGCAGCAACCGCGACGTTAGCGCGGCGAAGCGAATGCTGAAGAAATTCAAGGGAATCGGCGACACCGGCGCCGACATCTACCTGCGCGAAGTCCAAGACGTCTGGACCTGGGCGCGGCCGTATTTCGACGATCGGGCTACTTCCGCGGCAAAGCAGCTCGGCCTGCCCACCAGCGCAACGAAACTCGCATCGCTGGCTCCGCGCGCCAACGCCCGCCTGGCCGCGGCCCTGGTGCGGGCGTCGCTGGACGACGAACTGCGCCGGTTGAGCAGCCCGTGACGGTGCGAATCGGCACGTCGGGCTGGTCCTATGACCACTGGACCGATGTGCTCTATCCGCCAAAACTAGCCTCCGCCAAGCGGTTTGCCCGATTTCTCGAGACGTTCGACACGGTCGAGCTCAACGCCAGTTTCTACCGCTGGCCTAAGGATTCGACGTTCGCGGCGTGGCGCGATCAGATGCCGCACGGCACGACCATGTCAGTCAAAGCGCATCGAGGATTGACCCACTACCGTCGCCTGGCCTCGCCCGAACCCTGGATCGAGCGGTTCGAACGCTGTTGGGAAGTGCTGGGTGATCGCCGCGGAGTGCTGCTGGTGCAGCTGCACCCTGGGCAACAGCGCGACGACGTGCGGCTGGACGCCTTCCTGGGTGCGGTCCCGCGGTCGATCCGCGTGGCCGTCGAGCTGCGCCATCCGTCGTGGGATGACCCTGCTGTATACGAATTGCTGGAGCGCCGCCACGCCGGCTATGTAGTGATGAGCGGCGCGGGACTCCCGTGCGTTCCCCGAGCCACTACCGACTTCGTCTACGTCCGGATGCACGGCCCGCCTCAGGATTCCATCTACGCAGGCAACTACACCGACGATGAGTTGCGCCGCTGGGCCGACAGGATCACGCAATGGCGCGACGACGGCCGCGACGTCTGGATGTATTTCAACAACGACCTCGGCGGTCACGCCGTGCGCAATGCGCTTACGCTGCGCAAACTTCTGAGCTGAGCTGCCCCGAGTAGGCTGGCACCGTCGACAACAGAATGGAGCAGCGACCATGGCCAGCTCGACCACATTCGTCATTGTTGGCGGCGGGCTCGCCGGAGCTAAAGCGGTAGAAGCATTGCGCGACAATGACTTCGACGGGCAGATTATCTTCTTCGGCGAAGAAGAGCCGCTGCCCTACGAACGCCCACCGCTGTCCAAGGAGTATCTGGCCTTCAAGAAATCGCTCAGCGATTTCACCGTGCACAACTCCGACTGGTACCGCGACCACAACGTCGACTTGAGACTGGGCTTGCGGGTCTGCTCGCTGGATCCCGCCGGGCATACCGTCGGGTTGCCCGACGGCACTACGATCAGCTACGACAAACTGTTGCTGGCGACCGGATCAGCGTCGCGGCGTCCACCGATACCTGGATCCGATGCCGGCGGCGTCCACTATCTGCGTACGTTCGCCGATGCCGCGTCACTGAATTCCGTTTTGGCCGATGGAAGTTCGCTTGCCGTGGTGGGCGCCGGATGGATCGGGCTGGAGGTGGCCGCGGCTGCCCGTCAGCGCGGTGTCGACGTCACCGTCGTCGAGGCCGCCAAGCAACCGCTGATGGCCGCGCTCGGCGAGACCGTCGGCGCAGTGTTCGCCGCGCTGCATCGCGACCATGGAGTGGACCTGCGCCTGGAGGCGCAGGTCGAGGAGATTTCGACGGCAGAGGGCAAGGCGACCGGGCTGAAGCTGCGCGACGGGTCGACGGTCGCCGCCGACACCGTGCTGGTAGCCGTCGGCGCCAAGCCCAACATCGAACTCGCCGAACAGGCCGGGCTTTCCATGGGCTCAGACGTTCAGGGCGGCGTGCTCGTGGACGCATCGCTGCGCACCAGCGACCCCGACATCTACGCGGTCGGCGACATCGCCGCCGCCGAGCATCCGCTGTTCGCTACCCGGATCCGCACCGAGCACTGGGCCAACGCGCTCAAGCAACCCGCGGTGGCCGCGGCCGGAATGCTTGGCAAGCCAGGCGAATACACCGAGCTGCCCTATTTCTTCACCGATCAGTACGACCTGGGCATGGAGTATGCCGGGCACGCGCCCAGCTTCGACCGGGTGGTGTTCCGGGGCGACGTGGCGGGCCGTGAGTTCGTCGCCTTCTGGCTCGACGGCGACAACCGGGTGCTGGCCGGGATGAACGTCAATATCTGGGACGTCCTGGACGACGTGAAAGCCCTGATCCGGTCCAAGACTCCGGTCGATGCCGACAAGCTGGCCGATCCGCAGTCGCCGCTGGCGGACCTGCTCGGTTGATCGCTAGATGGATTCGGGGCCGTCAGTACGGTCCACGGGCGTCCACGCCCTGTCGATGACATCGGGTGGGCGCTGTACCTGCAAGCGGTCGCGTTCGGCGCGCCGACGCTTGATCCTGAGTCGGGCGTCGGCCGGCATGGCGACCACTTCGTCGCACGTCAAGTAGTACACGTCGTCGACGACGTCGATCAGGTCCGGCGCTACCCGCCGAGATCCCAACTCGCGCAACGTCATCCGAAGCTCATGGGTAAAGCGAAGGGTGGCGTCGTGGGCCAGTTCCCGCGAGCCGCGGGCGCTGTCGGCAAACCGCCGGGCCAGGGTTGTCGGCGGCGCCGGTTCGGCGGGTTCTTCAGCGACTTCGGCGGCCGCCATCAGTAGCATGGCCGGGTCGTCGCCGAACATCGGAGTCGCCAGCTCGGCTTCGCCCGGCCCGCGGTGCCCGATCCGGACGAGGGCCGCATCGAGAGCGGCTGCGGTATCCGGAAACAGCACGCGCACACCGTCGAGATCGCCGCCGCGGGCCAGCGCGAGCAGTTGCGGATCGCGCCGCAACGCCTCAGCCAACGACGCGGTCTGCGCGGCGACGCGACCGCTTTCCATCATCGTGCCCACGCCGGACAAATGGCCGCCAGCGCTGGTGTGCTGTAGCGCTGCCGCCGTCACGCCGCTGTCGATCACCCACATTGCGGTGAGGATCCAACCTTGGTGAATTCGGTCCCGTAACAGCGGTATCCGCACCTGCAGGCTCGCGTCGGGCAGCGACGTCAGCCGCGCCGCATCCAAGTGCTCTGCCGTCGCGGCCGCACTGTATGCCTGCGTGTCGGCGCGCAGATGGCGCAACAGAACCAGCGACCGCGCCGTGACGACCGCTTTGGCGACCGACCCGAGCGGCCCGCCTGCCAGTTGAGGACGGCCGAACGGTAACAGCTGAGTGCTCTGTTGCTGCTCGCCCAGGGCGCGCTCGGTGACGGTTTGCTGGTCCCACCCCGGTAGCTGGGCGGCGGCGACGACATTGGCCGAGACCCCGACATAGGGGCGATGGCCGAACACCGCAATGGCTCTGCTCCCCCATTCGTTGTCGACGACGCCGCCCAGTGCCAGTAGCTGTCCCATCACCCGGCTCGCCGTGCGCAATCCGCTCAGCTGGACGTCCAGCGTGATCGGCGTCAACGGTCCCGGCAGTGCCTCGGCCAGGCTGGTAGCGCTGAAGACCGGGAACCGTGGATCGATGCGGTCGTCGAACTCACCCTCCAGTCCCTCGGGCGCCGCGGATCGCAGCCGGTGGAACGTCCGCGGCAGAGCTTCCACGGGAAGTGCGAGTTGACCAGGGTGGTAGGTGGCGCCGGCGGCGTCGAGCCGGCGTCCCACCAGTCCTCGCGCCGTGTCGACGACAGCCTCGCTCGCTTGCCAACCGAACTCGAAGCGCCAATCCTCTTGCACAGCAGCGATATCCATCGGGGGAAACAGCTCTGCCCAGCTGCGAACCCGGTGCACCCGCGAACGCGGGTCGACGGATCGCAGCAGCCGCCATGCGGTGACCATGTTGGTGGTGTCCGGGGTAACCAGGTCGACGACGCCGGTGCGGTCGGTGCTCACCGCCGCGACCAGGAACCGGACCAGATCGTCGAGGTGCAGCACCCGCATCGGCCGCTCGGTGACCCTGGCGCGCAGCAGCGTGGCCACGGTGCGGCACACCATCCAGTCGAGCTGGCGGCCGACCGGCGGTGCGATGCGGACGACCAGACTCGGCGCCCAACTCGTGGAAACCAGCGTTTCGGCCGGGCCGTACAACTCTGGTTGTCCCGCGGCTTGGGAGACGAACAGCAGCCGAGCACCGGCACGGGCGGCTGCATGGGTGACATGCGCGACGCCGTTGATGCCCTCGCCGCCGGGCGCGGTGGTGTCCACCGGGGCCAGATGGATCACCGCATCGGCGTCTTGGGCCAGGTCTTGCAGGATTGGTGCACTCAGTGGGGCGCAGACGAGTTCGACCGAGGATGGCAGGTATGCGTGCGGGCGGTGCGCGATGCCGGTGACCGAGTGCCCCGCTGCGATCAGGTGGCGCGCCATGAGACGGCCGACTGCTCCGGTGGCACCGGTTAGCAGGATCCGCACCCCGACTCACCTCCCAACACCTTCGACAATAGGCACTTCGGCGCGGTTCGCGCCGCTTTTGCTGTCACGTCAAAATTCGCTCTTGTGTCTACGGCGCGATCTGACCAGGCTGAGCCGGCAAATCGGCGGTAGCCAACTGCGCTAGCGCAACGTCGCCGCGCCGTCGACGTGGACGGCGACCTTGGCGCCGGCGATATCCTCACGCACCGACATCTCAGCGGCCGCGGGATCGGCGATCACCGCCAGCGTGCGTGCGTCGTCCGGCGTGCGGAGCGACAGGAAGATCTTTTCGGGCTGGCCTTCCCGGTTGAACGGCGTCGTCCAGGCTTCGACGGTGCCGGTGCCCTCCCATTCGGTCAACCCTTTCCGGACGGGCTCCCGGTCTACCGCCGACTGCATGTCCTCCCAACGGAAAGATTGGGCCGGCGGTTCGGTGCCGTAGACGCCGAAGCTGTGCTTGGTCAGGTAGCCGCCGTTGGCCGTGATCAGACCACGCCGTCCGGGATAGGCCACCAGCAGCTCGGCCATGGTGGCGATGGAATGCATCACGTAGTTGCTCCACGGACCACCCGCGAAGGTCAGGCCACCGGTGACGGTCAGCGGGCGGCCGGGATCGTCGATGCTGAGGCCGAGTTCGGCGGCCGCAACCTGAACGGCGGAGGGAAAGCAGGAGTACAGGTCGACATAGTCGACGTCGTCAACCGCCAGGCCGGCCAGCTCCAGGGCGCGCGCGCCGGCTATCCGGATGGCCGGGGACCGGTGCAACTCGGCGCGCTCGGCGATGGCGAAGGTGTCGTGCGCGTCGGCGCCCGCTTGCGGATAAACCCAGCGCTCGGCCGGGATCTGCAGGCGTTGCGCCTGTTCGACCGACGTCAGGATGAGCGCGGCGCCCTGGTCGACCATGTTGTTGGAGTTCATCAACTTGGTGTAGGGCCAGCTGATCATCCGGTTCTGCGGGCCGGGTCGCGAGATCTCCTCGGCGGTCACCGGTTTTTGGATCCAGGCGTTCGGATTGTCTACCGCGACGGCATTGAAGCGTGCCCACAGCTCGCCGACACGCCTGCGATGGTCCTCCAACGATTCGTCGTTGGCGATGCGCAGCGCCTGTTCGAACAGCGGGTACACGTAGGCCGGGCGGTCCAGCTTGATCCTGAGCTCGGCGTCTCCGGCCAAGGGGACGTCCTCGCCAGCCACTTCGGCCTCCGGCACCGATGCGTCCTGTGCCGTCCACACCAGTTTGCTGCCTTTGGCCCTCAGCCCTCTGCGGGTACGCCAGGTTTCGGCGCCGGCCAGCAGCACCACGCCGGCGCGTCCCTGTTGGATGTCCAGGCACGCCTGGTTGACCAGCGACTGCGGCACATTGCCACCGACCGGGCTGTACAGGGTGGTGAAGTTGCTGGCGCCGATCCGTTGGCCGAGCAGCAGCCCCGGGTCGCGGTACTGTGCCGACAGGATGTTGACGACGCGGATCGCGTCCACAGCGTGCAGAACGCGGGAATCGCCCGCTTGCTGGGCCGCCGCGACCATCAGGTCGACCGGTTCGACGGATCGTGTCTCCGGCTCGATCGGGTCGCGATGGTTGACCTGGCCGTAGCCGATCAGCACGGGCGTCCTGGGGTCGACTGGCATGGACCGAACCTATCGCAGCCCGATGATGGAGGCGCCCCGGCCGCTCACAGTCCCGTCGCTTGCAGCGCCGGATATTGCGCAGTCTGACGCCGCGTGCTGTGCTTACCGGACCGGCAGTTGACACCCGTCAAGACCCCGAAGGGACGAAAATGGCAGACACCGCATCCGTCGGTCTCAAGGTCCGCGACAAGGTTGTCGTAGTCACGGGCGGCGCCCGGGGTATCGGGTTAGCCACCGCGACCGCGCTGCACAAGCTGGGCGCCAAGGTCGCGATCGGCGACATCGACGAGTCGACGGTGAAGGAGTCAGGCGCCGACCTCGGCCTCGAGGTCTACGGCAAACTCGATGTCACCGACAGGGGTTCATTCTCGGATTTCCTGGACCAGGTAGAGCGCCAACTCGGCCCGATCGACGTGCTGGTCAACAACGCGGGCATCATGCCCGTCGGCCGGATCATCGACGAGCCCGAGGCGGTGACCCGCCGCATCCTGGACATCAACGTCTACGGCGTCATCCTGGGCAGCAAGCTGGCCGCGCAGCGCATGGTTCCCCGTGGGCGCGGGCACGTCATCAACGTCGCCTCGCTGGCCGGGGAAATCTATGCCGCGGGGCTGGCCACCTACTGCGCCAGCAAGCATGCCGTCGTCGCATTCACCGATTCGGCGCGGCTCGAGTACCGCAAGGCCGGCGTCAAGTTCTCCATGGTGTCGCCGTCGTTCGTCAACACCGAACTCATCTCGGGCACCCACGGCGCCAGGGGATTCCGGAACGCCGAGCCGTCAGAAATCGCCGACGCGATCGTCGGGCTCATCGCTCGCCCCAAGCCGCGAGTACGGGTCACCAGGGCGGCCGGCGCCATGGTTGCGTCGCAGGTGTTCATGCCGCGCGTCTTTCGCGAGGGACTGAACCGCATGCTCGGCGGCGAGCACGTCTTCACCGATGACGTCGACGTCGAGCAGCGCAAGGCCTACGAAGCCCGGGCTCGCGGCGAAGAATGAGCACCGCTTAGCGCGCCGTTTACCGGAGGCCGGGACAATCGGCCAGATGAGCTCAGAAACCGCAACGAAGCCCGACACGCTTTCCGACGACGAACTGGCCCTCATCGACGCGTATTGGCGCGCGACCAACTATCTGTCGGTCGGCCAGATCTATCTGCTGGACAACCCGCTGCTGACCGAGCCCCTGTCGGCTGAGCACGTCAAACCCCGGCTGCTGGGACACTGGGGCACCACGCCCGGACTCAACCTCATCTACGCGCACCTGAACCGGATCATCCGCAACCGCGACGCCAACGTCATCTATGTCACCGGGCCCGGTCACGGCGGTCCGGGCCTGGTCGCCAACGCCTACCTCGAAGGCACTTACAGCGAGGTGTACACCGGTATCGGCGAAAACACCGACGGCATGCGAAAGCTGTTCCGCCAGTTCTCTTTCCCCGGCGGCATCCCCAGCCACGTCGCCGCACAGACACCGGGTTCGATCCACGAGGGTGGCGAGCTCGGTTACGCGCTGGTGCATGCCTACGGCGCGGCTTTCGACAACCCAGATCTAGTGGTGGCCTGTGTGGTCGGAGACGGCGAGGCCGAGACCGGACCGCTGGCCGCGGGATGGCACTCGAACAAGTTCCTCAACCCGGCCGTCGACGGCGCGGTGTTGCCGATCCTGCATCTCAACGGATACAAGATCGCCAACCCGACCGTGTTGGCCCGCATCCCGCACGCCGAGCTGGAAGCGCTGTTGCGTGGATACGGCTATCGCCCAATCGTGGTCGCCGGCGACGAGCCGGCCTCCGTGCATCAGCAGCTTGCCGGCGCGCTGGACGAGGCGTTCGACGACATTGCGGCCATTCAGCGTGCGGCGCGCGACTCCGGCCAGACCCAGCGGCCGGTGTGGCCGATGATCGTGCTGCGCACGCCCAAGGGCTGGACCGGGCCGAAAGTGGTGGACGGTCAGCAGGTGGAGGGCACCTGGCGTGCACATCAAGTTCCGCTGGCCGAGACGCACGAAAACCCCGCGCACCGAGCACAACTGGAAGAGTGGCTGCGTAGTTACCGCCCCGAGGAGCTGTTCGACGAACACGGCGCGCTGCGTTTCGGGCTGAAGGCGGCCGCGCCGAGCGGTGATCGGCGGATGAGCGCCAACCCGCACGCTAACGGCGGTCTGCTGCTGCGCGACCTGGACCTCCCGGACTTCCGCAACTATGCGGTGGAGGTGACTGAACCGGCCGCCGCGACCCATGAGGCCACCCGCGTGCTGGGGGCGTTCCTGCGGGATGTCATTACCCGCAACCCCGACAACTTCCGGCTGATGGGTCCCGACGAGACGGCGTCCAACCGGCTGTCGGCCGTTTTCGAGTCGACCGGCAAGGTCTGGCTCTCGAAGACCGGACCTGACGATGATCACCTGGCGCCTGACGGCCGTGTGATGGAGGTGCTGTCCGAGCACCTGTGCCAGGGGTGGCTGGAGGGGTATCTGCTGACCGGCCGCCACGGCCTGTTCAACTGCTACGAGGCATTCGTGCACATCGTCGACTCGATGTTCAACCAGCACGCGAAATGGCTGTCCACCTGCCTTGAGCTGCCCTGGCGGCGGCCGATCGCGTCGCTGAACTACCTGCTGAGCTCGCATGTGTGGCGTCAGGACCACAACGGCGCATCTCATCAGGATCCCGGGTTCATCGACCTGGTGGCCAACAAGCGCGCCGAGATCGTGCGGGTCTACCTACCACCGGACGGCAACACGTTGCTGTCGGTGGCAGACCACTGCCTGCGCAGCCGCGACTACGTCAACGTGATCGTCGCCGGCAAGCAGCCCGCATTGGCCTACCTGCCGATGGAGGACGCGATCGCGCACTGCACCCGAGGGCTGGGCATCTGGCAGTGGGCCAGCACCGCTGGATCCGAGGGAGGCGAGCCCGACGTGGTGCTTGCCTGCGCCGGCGACATCCCGACGCTGGAGATTCTGGCGGCCGCCGACATCCTGCGACGTGAATTGCCCGACCTGCAGGTGCGGGTGATCAATGTCGTCGACCTGATGCGTCTGCAGCCCGAGTCCGAGCACCCACATGGGTTGCCCGACAGGGAATTCGACGCGCTGTTCACCAGCGACAAGCCGGTCATCTTCGCTTACCACGGTTATCCGTGGCTGATTCACCGGCTCACCTATCGCCGCACCAATCACGCCGGAATGCATGTGCGGGGGTTCAAGGAGCGCGGCACTACGACGACGCCCTTCGACATGGTGATGCTGAATGATCTCGACCGGTTTCATCTGGTGATGGACGTCATCGACCGGGTGGACGGGCTGGGTAGCCGAGCCGCCATGCTGCGTCAGCGGATGGCCGATGCGCGGCTGGCGGCACGTCGCTACACGCGTGAGCATGGTGAGGACGACCCGCTGATCGCCGGCTGGACCTGGGAGTCGAGCGAGCGGAACGAGCGGAGCGAGTGACGGGAGCGAGACGACCCATCGAGCCTGGGAGTCGAGCGAGCGGAACGAGCGGAGGTCGTGACGGGAGCGAGACGACCCATCGAGCCTGGGAGTCTTCGGCTCCGCAACGCTAGCCTGGGCGGGTGGCGGCTGTGTTGTCGGTCAACGTGGCTCGTGCTCGGGAGAACCCGGATCCGCGTGCGCTGTCAAAGCTGACGGGCATCGACAAATTGCCGGTAGGCGAACCGGTCATAGTGCGCGCACCAGGGCCGATGCTCAGCGGTCTCGGCAGCGGGCTGGTCGGCGACACCATCGGTAACAAGAAATTTCACGGCGGTGACGATCAAGCCGTCTACGCGTACGCGCGAGAAGACCTGGACGACTGGGAAACCCGCCTGAACCGCACACTCACCAATGGAATGTTCGGCGAGAACCTGACCACGACGGACGTCGATGTGACCAACGCGCGAATCGGTGAACGCTGGCGCATCGGCACCGATGGCCCGCTGCTAGAAGTGTCCGCGCCCAGGACGCCGTGCCGGACATTCGTCGCATTCCTGAAGTTGAACCACTGGATCAAGACTTTCACCCAGGCCGGAAAGCCGGGGGCCTACTTCCGGGTAATCGAGCCCGGACCGGTGCGCGCCGGCGACGAGATCACGATCGACTACCGGCCCGATCATGACGTGACCATCGAGCTGGTCTTTCGCGCCCGTATGTCCCAACCTGAGCTGCTGCCAAAGCTGCTGGTGGCAGACGCGTTATCAGCGGAGCTGCAGGACTACACGCGCCGCCGCCTGGCGTCCAACGAACGTTGACGCCGCTCAGCCGCAGGTAGACTCGCCACGATGCGTGAAGCTACGGAACAAGCCCCTGCCAGCGTGCTCGATGCGCTGGTGTCGCCGGCTGCGGGGTTAGATCGGTTCCGGATCCACATCGACATTGCCGTGGTCGTCGCGGTGCTGGTGTTGACCAACCTGATCGCGCACTTCACCACACCGTGGGCGAGCATCGCCACCGTCCCGGCCGCCGCCATCGGCTTGGTGGCCCTGGTCCGGTGGCGGGGTCTGGACTGGGCCGAACTCGGACTGGGCCGCGAACACTGGAGATCCGGGATCGGCTACGCGGTGGCTGCGGTGGCCGTCGTGCTGTCGGTGATCGCGGTCGGAGTGCTGTTGCCGATGACCCGGCCGATGTTCATGAATCACCACTACGCGACCATCTCCGGCGCCGTGATCGCCTCGATGGTCATCATTCCGCTGCAGACCGTCATCCCCGAGGAGCTGGCCTTTCGCGGTGTGCTGCACGGCGCGCTCAATCGGGCCTGGGGTTTTCGCGGTGTGGCGCTGATGGGCTCGCTGCTGTTCGGCCTCTGGCATGTCGCGACGTCCTTGGGTCTGACGAGCGGCAACGTCGGGTTCACCCGGCTGTTCGGCGGCGGGATCGCGGGGATGCTGGCGGGCGTGACGCTGGCGGTGTTGGCCACCGGCGCCGCCGGATTTGTGTTCAGCTGGCTGCGACGGCGCAGCGGCAGCCTGATCGCGCCGATCGCGCTGCATTGGTCGCTCAACGGGATGGGCGCCCTGGCCGCTGCGCTGGTCTGGCACCTGTCCACCTAGACCCGGTTAGACCAGCAACACCGCCGCGCCGGCGATACGCCCGGAGCTGAGGTCGGTTAGCGCTTGGTCCGCTTGTCCGAGCGGGTATTCCGGCGTGGTGACCTCGATGTGATGCTCCCCCGCGAAGTCGAGGAACGCACGCGCATCGGCCCGGGTGTTGGACGTGACCGACCGGATCTGACGCTCTTGGAACAGGTGACGCTGGTAATTGAGGGCCGGAATATCGGAAAGATGAATCCCCGCGATCGCCAATGTGCCGCCTCGGTCCAGCGCCTGCATTGCGGGCAGCACCAGATCACCGACCGGGGCGAACAGGATCGCGGCGTCCAGCGGCACCGGCGGCGGATCGGCGGCGCCTTGAGCCGACGCGGCACCAAGGTCCAGCGCCAGCTCGCGCGCCGCGGCGCCCCGGGTCATCACATGCACCTCGGCGCCTCGCGCCACCGCGACCTGCGCGGTGATGTGGGCGCTGCCGCCAAAGCCGTAGAGACCCAGCCGGCCACCGGCTGGTAGCTCGGCGCGCAGCAGGGAGCGGTATCCGATGATCCCGGCGCACAGCAACGGCGCCAGTTCGCTGTCGCTGTAGCCGCTCGGTAGGTGGTGAGCGAAAGCCGCTGGGACGGTGGCGAATTCGGCGTACCCGCCGTCGGCGTCCCAGCCGGTGTAGCGGGACTTGGGGCACAGGTTTTCGTCGCCGCGGCGACAATATTTGCACACCCCGCAGGTGTGCCGCAGCCAGGCGATGCCCACCCGGTCCCCCACGCTGAACTCGTCGCCGGCCTCAGCGCCCAGCTCGACTACCTCTCCCACCACTTCGTGGCCGGGGGTCACCCGCTCGCGATGCACCGGCAGGTCGCCCTCGGTGACATGCAGGTCGGTCCGGCACACGCCGCACGCGCGTACCGCCACCAGCAGTTCGGACGGTGCAGGACGCGGGACCTCGGTGGTTACCCGCTCGAGCGGGCTGCTGTCCATCGGACCGGGCCGACGCACCTGCCACGCGCTCATCGTCGTCGTGGTCACCTCTGGCGTCATCACCCCATCATGCTGCTATCCGCCACGGCCGCAACGGGTTAGCGCCGCTAGGTCCGACGCACCATGCCGACGATCCAGAGCAGGATCACCGAGCCCAGGAGTGCGGTGAGAAAGGTGAAGAACCAGCCGCCGGACGCGGTGTCGAAGGCAAAGCTGAGCAGGAAGCCGCCGATCAGCGCGCCGACGATGCCGATCACGATGTTCATCAAGATGCCGGACCCACCGCCCTTGACGATCTTGCTCGCAACCCATCCGGCGAGGCCGCCGATGATGATGTAGCCGATCACGCCGACGCTCGTCGTGGTTGTTGAGCGTGCCAAGTATTCGGTAGCTGCCATGACGTCCATGAGGGGGCTCCTAACAATCGCAGGCAAAGCCCAGCTCAGTTGCTGGGCCGTGATTTCGGTATACCTCGTCTAGGGAAACAATGTCGCGCAGAACAAGGGCGCGCCAGCTATCCGGGACGTAGCGATCACGCCGGAGCCGCAGGAGTTGACTCGCCTACAAGGTCCTGGTGCGCGAGGTGACGAGCTTGTAGATCAGCAACAGGATCACCGCGCCGACCAGCGCGCCCCAGAACGAGTGATTGATCGGAGGCGTGATGGTGAATTTGTGCGGTGGAAAGACCACGCTTCCCAACGTGCCGCCGACATATCCCCCAACGATGCCGAGCAACGCCGTAGCGATCCACCCCATCGCCTGCTTGCCGGGCACGATAGCTCGCGCAATCAGGCCGACGATAAGACCCAGGACAATCATCCAAATGACGTGCCAGACCACGACGAGCTCCTTCGCGTTGACCGATGACAAAGACACCGAAGGTATACCCGGTACAGGTCTGGTCAACCGGACGCGCGCAAACGCTCCAGTGGCCGGAGTCGCCGGATTAGACCGGTAGGGTCCGCGGCGCAGGTGCGGGGGTAGGAGTGACTTCTCCGGCGGGAGCGGGGCCGGCGGGAGCGGCGGGTTGCGACGGCGATGCCGGTGCACCTGCTGCCGGCGCGGGCACGTCTGAAGCCGGTGCCGGTCCTGCGGGGGCAGGTGCCCCTGCGGCTGGAGCCGGTCCTGCGGGAGCAGGTGCCCCTGCGGCGGGAGCCGGTGCCGTCGGCGACGGTGCCCCTGCGGCGGGCGCCGGTGCCGTCGGCGACGGTGCCCCTGCGGCGGGTGCCGGTGTCAGCGGTCGGATCGACTCGGCCAGCGCCTTGGCCGCGCCCTTGTCCACAGGGTTATTCGCGGTCCCGAGCCACACCACGAACCACCGTTGCGGCGGAGCGGCGTTGGGGGTCGTCGCCCCCGGCGAACCGATGACGCCGGTCCAGATTTGGCCATTCGGCTTGGACGGATCGGCGAATTTGACCTCGTAATACGACGCACTGCCGGCCACCCCGTTGGCGTTGAGGGGGACGGTTTCCTGGTTGATCCGTGTTCCGGGGTACGGCATGAAGAACTCGCCCATGTCGGAGCCCAGCCGGACGGCGGCCTTGGCGTTGGTGGCCTCCGCGCTCGCGTACAGCTTTTGATCCAGCCGGCCAAGCACGATGCGGGTGTCGTTGGCGACCGGGGCCGGCTGCCCGGCCGCGGGTGGCTGCCCGGTGGTCTTGCTCAGCAACGCCGAACCATAGTCGAGGTGAGAAGCGTCGGACTCAACCCAGCCGGCCGGCAGGACGAAGCTGAAGCCGCCGACGGGGTTGTCGATCCGCCCGGCGCTCGGGTCGACCGGTTCGGTCGGCGGCGCAGTGGGTTCGGTCGGCGCCGGTTGTCCCTCCGGGGGCTGCGCAGTGGGAGACGCTGCGGGTGAGGGACTCGGCGACGGGCTTGCCGGAGGTGAGGGTGAGGGCTCCGGATCGGCGTTCGAGGCTGCCGGCAACGCGATGGTGAAGGCGCTGGCGCAGCTCACCGCGGCGATCGCCAGGGTCGCCCACAGTCCTTTGCGACGGGTCGAGTTCGGGTCCACCTGATCCATGGCGACGAACCTACCGTGTTACGGCTGTGAAGCAAGGAACCACCTCTGGCGTTGCCGGGCGGTTTTCCCGATGTTGCCAGAGCGCAATCTGGCGACGGATTGCGCAGTGGACCTTACGAGTGGGTGCCCCCAGGCCGCGCCGGGTACAGCGTGACTTCGTGAGCTTTGATGCTGAACCACACCCGCTTCCCGGGCGCTAACCCCAGCTCCGCAGCGGCGTCCACGGTGATCTCGGCGGCCAGGCCGGGCGCGCCATCGGCCTGCACCTGACCGCGCACCAGAACCGTGGATCCGCGGGCGTCCAGCTCCGCCACGGTCACCTCGACCGTATTGCGCGGACTGCCGTGCGGCATGTCTTGATAAACCGCAACCGCTGCGGGCGTGAACAAGGCCATCGCGTCCTGCCCGTCGACGAGCTTCCCGAACTCCTTAGCGGGCTCCGGCTTCGGGTGCCCATACAGGCGCGCGCCGGACCGGGCCAGCAGAGAGCCGTCCGGAGCGATGGTTCCGGTCACCAGGTTGACGCCCGCCAGGCGGGCTCCGAAATGACTGCGCGGCGCGGCGAGAACCCCGGCCACCGAGCCGATCTCGGCGATCCTCCCGGACTCCAGCACCAGCACCCGGTCGGCCAGGGTGAACACATCGAGCAAATCGTGAGTGACCAGCACTACCGCGCAGCCACTGCGGCTCACAACAGTGCGCAGCACCGCGCGGATGGCAGCGGCAGCCGCGACGTCGAGGCCACTCAGCGGCTCGTCGAGCAGCAGCACATCGGGTTCGGCCGCCAACGCCCGCGCGATCGCCACCCGCTGAGCCTGACCGCCGGACAGCTGCCGCGGTTTGCGGTCGGCGAACTGCTCGGCGTCCACCTCGCGGAGCCAGCGCAGTGCGTTCGACTTGTCCTGCACCTGCTCCCGGCCACGCCCTGAGCGCAACTTCCTGAACATGCCATCGCGGCTGCGTGGCCCGAATGCCACGTTGGCGGCCACGCTCATGTGCGGGAACAACAACGGATCCTGCAGCAACAGCCCGACCCGGCGGTCGTAAGTCGACACGTTCACCCCGGCCACGGTGTCGGTCAACACCCGCTCCCCCAACCGCACCAGACCCGCGTCGGGCCGAACCAGCCCCGCGATCACATGAAGGGCGGTGGACTTGCCCGCGCCATTGGGGCCGAGCACGGCGAGGACTTCGCCGGCCGACACCGAAAACGACACATCCAGGTGGCGCGCTGCCACCACCGCGCGAAGCTGCAATTCGCTCATTGGCCTGCTACCTCGCGTCGGTCCCGGTCAGTCGCCGAGCGCCCAGCCCGAGCACCACCAACGCCGCCACCGCCACCAGCAGGATCGACAACGCCACCGCCGCGTCCGCGTCGGTCACTCGCTGCACGTAGATCTCCAACGGCAGGGTTCGGGTGACGCCCTGACGGGACCCGGCGAACGTCAGCGTCGCCCCGAACTCCCCCAGCGACCGGGCGAATGCCAGCACCGCCCCCGAGGCCATGCCCGGAAGCAGCAGCGGCAGCGTGACCCGCCACCAGATCGTGCTGGGCCGCGCTCCCAGCGTCGCGGCCACCACCTCGTAGTCCGCCCCGGCGGTACGCGCGGCGCCCTCGAGGGAAATCACCAGAAACGGCAACGAGACGAACGTCTGCGCCAACACCACCGCGGTGGTGCTGAACGCGATGCTGAAACCGGCGGCCTCGAGGTACTGCCCGATCAGTCCGAGCCGGCCGAACGCGTACAGCAATGCAATGCCGCCGACCACCGGCGGCAACACCAACGGCAGCAGGATCAGCGGACGCAGCAACCGCACTACCCGCGTCTTGCTACGAGCCAGCACCAGCGCCATCGGCACGCCGAACAGCACGCAAAGCACAGTGCTCGCGACGGCGGTCTTGAGGCTCAGGTACAGCGCCGTCGCGGACGACGTGCTGGTGATCAACGACCAGAAATGCGGCCAGTCGACTTTGATCGCGATCGCCAACAACGGCAGCACCACGAACGCGGTCCCGACGGAGGCGGGGAAGTATACCCACCGCGGCAGATCCGTTGGCCGGTGCATGGCGGGATGTCAGGGCTTGGCCGGCGGTTTCTGAAAGCCGAACTGGGCCAGGGTCTTCTGACCCATCTCGGAGGTCACGGCCGTCGCGAACTTCTGGGCCAGAGTCGGTTGCGGTGCCTTCTTAAGCACCGCGATCGGATAAACGTTGACCGCCCCGGCGGCTTCGGAGAACTCGACAGTCGCGACCTTGGCCCCGGCGCTGTGCGCATCGGTGACGTAGACCAGCCCGGCGTCGGCCTGCCCGGTGATGACCTTGTTGAGGACATCGGTCACGCTGAGTTCCTCACTGACCGGATTGAGGTGCACCCCGGTGGAGTCTTCGATGCGATGCGTCGCCGATCCGCAGGGCACCGGCTGCTGGCAGGTCACCACGCGCGGGCCCGGCTTGGCG
Organism: Mycobacterium sp. NGS41; assembly: GCF_059812725.1. Taxonomy (NCBI): domain Bacteria; kingdom Bacillati; phylum Actinomycetota; class Actinomycetes; order Mycobacteriales; family Mycobacteriaceae; genus Mycobacterium; species Mycobacterium sp. NGS41. The sequence continues at coordinate 16,406 of NZ_JCALDF010000014.1, read as the reverse complement.
AGGTCGGCGAAGGATTCGATCTTCTTCGGGTTACCCGGGGCGGTGACGATGACCAAGGTGTTAGAGGCGAAGTTCGCCGGGTCCCCGGCCAGCAACCCAGCCTTGGCGACCGTGTCCATCTGCGCGGTGTCAGCCGATGCGAAGACGTCGGCAGTCGCGCCCTGAGTCAATCGGGTCGCCAGCTCCGAGGAACCCGCGAAGTCGAATTCGACGCTGCTGCCGGGATTGTCGGTTTTGAACTGCTCACCGATCTGGGTGAACGCGGGCTTCAGCGAGGCCGCCGCGAACACGACGATCGACGACGGGGGCGACTTCGGACTGCACCCCAGCAAGCCGGTCACCAGCACCGTCGACACCAACCCGGCCAAGACCCCGCTCGGACGCATTGGCTAAACCTAGCTGGCACCGGTCCGAAGCGTTGAGCGCCCCGAAGTCCATACCGAATAGTTACCCAATCCGTCGGCGCGTCGAGGCGGTGCGGAGTTTCGCCAAAGAGCTACTGTCCAGTAACATTGACCGGAGTCGATGCCATAACACGCTGAGATCCCAGGCAATGCAGTTCCGGGACCCGGTGGTTTTACCCCCATCGGAACCGGGTTTCGCCGCCGAAGTGTGACGCAAATGCGCTGGTCAACTGCCGGGGTTTGGGTTCAACGTTGAACATGAGGAGGTCATGGCAGTGGAGGTGCTGGTCACCGGAGGCGACACCGATCTAGGGCGCGTAGTAGCCGAAGGCTTTCGCGAGGACGGCCACAAGGTAACCCTCGTGGGTGCCCGACGTGGCGACCTCGAGGTTGTCGCCAAGGAACTCGATGTGGACGCAATCGTCTGCGACACCACGGACTCCACCAGCCTCGCGGAAGTCCGCGGGCTGCTCCCCCATCACCTGGACACCATCGTCAACGTGCCGGCGCCGCGCTGGGACGCGGGCGACCCCCGCACCTATTCGCTGTCCGACACCGCGAACGCCTGGCGCAATGCGCTGGACGCGACCGTGCTCTCGGCCGTGCTGACGGTGCAGGCCGTGGGCGATCACCTACGTTCCGGGGGCTCCATCGTCAGCGTGGTGGCGGAAAACCCGCCCGCCGGCAGCGCTGATGCCGCGATCAAGGCGACACTGTCGAGTTGGGTCGCCGGGCAGGCCGAAGTTTTCGGCACCCGCGGGATCACGGTCAACGCGGTCGCATGCGGACGCAGCATTCAGCCCGGCTACGACGGCCTCTCGCGCACCTCGCCATCCGTGGCGGCCGAGATCGCCCGGCTGGCGCTGTTCCTCACGACGTCGGCGGCTCGCCACATCACCGGCCAGACGATGCACGTCAGCCACGGGGCGCTGGCTCAATTCGCCTAGGGCTCTAGCCCCGGTTGAATGACGGGCCTGGTTGCGTTGCCGGGCCGATCGCTACGGTGGACACCGTGACGATCAAGCTTGGATTCCAAATTCCCAACTTCTCCTACGGCACTGGCGTAGAGAAGCTTTTCCCAACCGTCATCGCGCAGGCTCAAGAAGCCGAAAAAGCAGGCTATGACTCGCTTTTCGTGATGGACCACTTCTACCAACTGCCCGTGCTGGGCGCTCCGGATGCGCCGATGCTCGAGGGTTACACCGCGCTGGCCGCGTTGGCGACCGCCACCGAGCGTCTGCAGTTGGGCACGTTGGTGACCGGCAACACCTACCGCAACCCGACGCTGCTGGGCAAGGTCATCACCACCTTGGACGTGGTGAGCGGTGGCCGGGCGGTCCTGGGCATCGGCGCCGGGTGGTACGAGCTGGAACACCGCCAGCTTGGCTTCGAATTCGGCACCTTCACCGACCGGTTCAACCGCCTCGAAGAGGCACTGCAGATCCTTGGCCCCATGATCAAGGGCGAGCGGCCGACGTTCTCCGGGAACTGGTACCACACCGAATCGGCGACGGCCGAGCCGCGGTACCGCGACCACATCCCGATCATGATCGGCGGTGGCGGCGAGAAGAAGACGTTCGCGATTGCCGCCCGTTGCGCAGATCACCTCAATATCATCGCGGGACTCGACGAGCTGCCGCGCAAGGTGGACGCGCTCAAGGCACGCTGCGACGAGGCCGGCCGAGACCCCGCGACCCTGGAAACAAGCCTGATGTTGACGGTGGTGGTCGACGGAAAGTTCGATCCCGAGCGGGAGAACCCTCGCATGGTGGCCGGCAGCCTGGAGCAGATCGCCGAACAGGTGCAGAAGAGAATCCTCGACGTCGGTGTCGGCGGGGCGATCATCAACATTCCGAACAGTCACGTGCCCGGTGTCATCACCGCCGCGGCCGAGGCGTTGCGGCCGCTGTTCGATATGTAGCGCAGCGCACTCGGATGGCCGGGGTGTGGCTGATTACACATGCCCGCGCTTGGGTATCTAGCGGTCGGCTTGGCTACCCTTGGCTACGGAGTAGCTAACTGTAGTCGAATGCCGATGGAGCCTCGTCAGGAGCAGCCGAACATGAGTCCCCAGCAAGAAGACCCAGCTGGATCCAAGCGTCGGCATCAAGTCGTGATCATCGGATCAGGCTTCGGCGGACTCAACGCGGCAAAGAAACTCAAGCGCGCCGACGTCGACATCAAGCTCATCGCGCGCACCACCCATCACCTGTTTCAGCCGTTGCTGTACCAGGTGGCCACCGGGATCATCTCCGAGGGCGAAATCGCCCCACCCACCCGTGTCGTACTGCGCAAGCAGCGCAACGCCCAGGTGCTGCTGGGCAACGTCACCCACATCGACCTGGCCAACCAGCGCGTCATCTCGGAGTTGCTCGGCCACAGCTACGAAACCCCCTACGACACACTGATCGTCGCCGCCGGCGCCGGCCAGTCGTACTTCGGCAACGACCACTTCGCCGAATTCGCGCCCGGCATGAAATCGATCGACGATGCGCTGGAGCTGCGCGGCCGCATATTGAGCGCCTTCGAACAGGCCGAACGGTCCAGCGATCCCGAACGACGCAGGAAGCTGTTGACCTTCACGGTCGTCGGAGCAGGCCCGACCGGCGTCGAAATGGCCGGGCAGATCGCCGAATTGGCCGAACACACGTTGAAGGGTGCCTTCCGTCACATCGACTCGACCAGGGCACGGGTGATCCTGCTCGACGCCGCTCCCGCCGTTTTGCCGCCGATGGGCGAAAAGCTGGGCCAGCGGGCCGCCGCACGGCTGGAGAAGATGGGCGTCGAGATCCAGCTGGGTGCGATGGTCACCGACGTGGACCGCAACGGCATCACCGTCCGCGACTCCGACGGCACCGAGCGGCGCATCGAGTCGGCCTGCAAAGTGTGGTCGGCCGGAGTCCAGGCCAGCCGGCTGGGAAGGGACCTGGCCGAGCAGTCGCCGGTGGAACTCGACCGGGCCGGCCGGGTTCAGGTGCTGCCCGACTTGTCCATCCCCGGCTACCCCAACGTCTTCGTCGTCGGCGACATGGCGGCCGTCGAAGGCGTGCCGGGAGTTGCGCAGGGTGCCATCCAGGGCGCCAAATACGTCGCGACGACGGTCAAGGCCGAACTCGCCGGGGCCGACCCCACCCAGCGTGAACCGTTCCAGTACTTCGACAAGGGTTCAATGGCCACGGTGTCGCGATTCTCCGCGGTGGCCAAGATTGGCCCACTCGAGTTCAGCGGCTTCATCGCCTGGCTGATCTGGCTGGTCCTGCACCTGGTGTACCTGATCGGATTCAAGACCAAGATCACCACGCTGCTGTCGTGGACGGTGACCTTCCTGAGCACTCGACGCGGCCAGCTGACCATCACCGACCAGCAGGCCTTCGCCCGGACACGCCTCGAACAGCTCGCCGAGCTGGCCGCCGAGGCGCACGACGCGGCGTCCGCCACCAGAGTGGCGAGTTAACCGGTCAGCCGACCTCGAACGTCGGTATCACGCGTCGAGATTCTGTAGCCGCACCTGACCACGGGCGACCACACGATTGCCGGCATCGGTGATGGTGACCAGCCAGAGCTGCTGACTGCGACCGCGATGAATCGGTTCGGCCGTGCCGTACACCATCCCCGACTGGATGGAACGCAAGAAATCCGTGTTGTTGTTGACGCCCACGACGTTTCTCGGGTTGCCGCCGCCCCCAACGGCACTGCCGAGCGAGTTCAGCCAGGTGTAGGCGGCCACGCTGGCCATGCTCTCGATGATTGAGCAATAGACGCCGCCATGCACCAGCCCCATCGGCTGCAGCAGTTTGGGGGTGACCTCGAGCTGCGCGCGGGCGCCGTCAGGGGTGAGTTCGGTGAATCGCAGCCCCAACTCGGCGTCGAAAGGCGCGGTGAAATTCTCCGGGATGGTCAGGTCCGAGGACACGCTCATGTGTCTACACCATCGGCGGGCCCCCGCCCCAACAGGCGAGCCCCGTGCAACCAGGGCACGGGGCTCGCCGATCGAGAAGACCGGGGGTCGCTGCAGCCCTCAGGACTCTGCCGCGGTCATGTTCGCTCGACCGGATTCAGCATAGGCAAGGCTGCCCTAATTTCGCAAGGGTAGTGTTGCGGCGTGTCTGGCAACACAATTCGAACGCGGCGCTGTTACCAGCGTCACACCGGTAATAGCAGAAAGCCCGTCTACCAGTGACTCGTGCCGTCTCACCGCCCCGTGCCCCGGGCCGGGCCGCGTCCCGGCCGGCTTTGCGTACGACGATCGGTAGTAAGCCGGAGTACGCTGAGTCCAACGCTGATGGAGATGAACGAACTATGGCCAAGCTGACTCGGCTGGGGGATCTGGAACGCGCGGTGATGGACCACTTGTGGTTCAAACCGGAACCCCAAACCGTTCGCCAAGTCCACGAAGCGTTGTCCGCGCGACGCGACCTCGCCTACACCACCGTGATGACAGTGCTGCAGCGGTTGGCGAAGAAGAATCTGGTCTCGCAGATTCGCGACGACCGCGCCCACCGATACGCTCCCGTGCACGGCCGCGACGAACTGGTCGCGGGGCTGATGGTCGATGCATTGGCCCAAGCCGAGGACTCCGGCGACAGGCAGGCCGCATTGGTGCACTTCGTCGAGCGGGTCGGGGCCGACGAGGCGGACGCACTGCGGCGAGCGCTCGCCGAACTGGAAACCAATCAACGCACTGCGCCATCTGATCCATCTGCTGGCGTCAGGGCGGAGGACTGAGGGAGACTAGCAGCGTGTCAGCGCTGGCCTTCACCATCCTTGCGGTGCTGCTGGTCGGCCCGACACCGGCCCTGCTAGCCCGTTCTAAGTGGCCGTTGCGCGCCCCGCGCGCCGCGATGGTGCTGTGGCAGGCCATCGCCCTGGCAGCGGTGCTTTCGGCCTTCAGCGCCGGCATCGCGATCGCTACCCGATTGCTCATGCCCGGCCCCGACGGGCGACCGACGGCCAGCATCCTCGACGCCGAGGGCCGGCTGGGCTGGCCGCTGTGGGCGGCATACATCGCCGTTTTCGCGCTGACTGTGCTGGTCGGCGGGCGATTGATGGTCGCCGTGGTGCGGGTGGCCATCGCGACCCGGCGGCGGCGGGCCCACCACCGCATGGTCGTCGACCTCGTCGGGATGGCACACGACACGGCCGGGGCCCAGTCCGGCGGGCGCACCCGCGACCTGCGTGTCCTGGATGTCTCCCAGCCGCTTGCCTATTGCCTGCCCGGGGTGCGCAGCCGCGTGGTGGTCAGCGAAGGGACGCTGAGCACGCTCAACGACGCCGAAGTCGCGGCCATCCTCACCCACGAGCGGGCTCATCTACGTGCCCGCCACGACCTGGTTTTGGAAGCGTTCACCGCCGTGCACGCCGCCTTCCCGCGGCTGGTCCGCAGCTCCAGCGCGCTGAGCTCGGTGCAGCTGCTGGTCGAGCTGCTGGCCGACGACGCCGCGGTACGCGCCGCGGGACGCGCTCCCCTGGCCCGGGCGCTGGTCGCCTGCGCGACAGGCCGCGCGCCGTCGGGTGCGCTGGCCGCAAGTGGACCCAGCACGGTGCTGCGGGTGCGCCGGCTGTCCGGTCGGGGCAACAGCCGGATCCTGTCAGCCACGGCATACCTGGCCGCGGCGGCCGTCCTGGTGGTGCCCACCATCGCGCTGGCGGTGCCATGGCTCACCGAGCTGCAGCGCTTGTTTGCCGCCTAGCGGCAGTGCGGGGGCGAAACACTTTGCAGCGTCAGCGGTCCGCTGTGTCACAGTGTTGTCGGATCAGCGTTCCAAAAAGCCCGAGCAAGATTTCTGCCACCTGAGAGGCCCACTCAAATGCCAGACATGAGTTCGTCGGATTCGAAGACGGGAACCGCGCAGATCGGCGTCACCGGCCTGGCCGTGATGGGTTCGAATATCGCCCGGAACTTCGCTCGCCACGGCTACACGGTGGCGCTGCACAACCGATCCGCCGCCAAGACCGACGCGCTGCTCGAAGAGCACGGCGACGACGGCAAGTTCGTGCGCACCGAAACCATCGAAGAGTTTCTGGACGCGCTGGAGAAGCCGCGGCGGGTGCTGATCATGGTCAAGGCCGGCGATCCCACCGACGCGGTCATCGACCAGCTCGCCGACGCGATGGAAGAAGGCGACATCATCATCGACGGCGGCAACGCCCTGTACACCGACACCATCCGCCGCGAGAAGGCCATGAGCGAGCGCGGGCTGCACTTCGTCGGCGCCGGCATCTCCGGCGGCGAGGAAGGGGCGCTCAACGGCCCGTCGATCATGCCCGGCGGGCCCGCCGAGTCGTACAAGTCGCTGGGCCCGCTGCTCGAGGAGATCTCCGCGCATGTCCACGGCGTGCCGTGCTGCACCCACATCGGTCCCGACGGCTCGGGGCATTTCGTTAAGATGGTCCACAACGGCATCGAGTACTCCGACATGCAGCTCATCGGCGAGGCCTACCAGCTGCTGCGCGACGGGCTGAGGCTGGATGCGCCGCAGATCGCCGACGTCTTCACCGAATGGAACAAGGGCGACCTGGACAGCTACCTGGTCGAGATCACCGCCGACGTGCTGCGCCAGACCGACGCCAAGACGGGTAAGCCGCTGGTTGACGTCATCCTGGACGAAGCCGAGCAAAAAGGCACCGGCCGCTGGACCGTCAAGTCGGCGCTGGATCTGGGTGTGCCCATCACCGGAATCGCCGAGGCGGTGTTCGCCCGGGCGCTGTCCGGTTCGGTGGCGCAGCGCAAGGCCACCAGCGGGCTCGCCTCCGGCAACCTGGGCGAAAAGCCTTCCGACAGCGAGACATTCACCGAAGACGTGCGTCAGGCCTTGTACGCCTCCAAGATCGTGGCCTACGCGCAGGGTTTCAACCACATCCAGGCCGGCAGCGCCGAATTCGACTGGGACATCACACCCGGGGACCTGGCGACCATCTGGCGCGGCGGGTGCATCATCCGAGCCAAGTTCCTCAACCGCATCAAGGACGCATTCGACGACGAGCCCGACCTGGCCAGCCTGATCGTCGCACCGTATTTCCGCAGCGCTGTCGAATCGGCCATCGACAGCTGGCGCCGGGTGGTGTCCACGGCGGCCCAGCTGGGTATCCCCACTCCCGGGTTCTCGTCGGCCCTTGCGTACTACGACGGGCTGCGCACCGAACGGCTGCCCGCCGCGCTGACCCAGGCCCAGCGCGACTTTTTCGGTGCCCATACCTACGGGCGAATCGACGCGGAGGGCAAATTCCACACACTATGGAGCGGAGACCGCAGCGAGGTGCCGGCCTAGCCGGTCCGGCCTAGGGGGGCCTGAACAACTGGGAAACAACGTGGGGCGACAGCGATGAGGTTCCTGGACGGGCACCGGCCCGGCTACGACCTGACCTACAACGACGTCTTCATCGTGCCGAACCGCTCGGACATCGCTTCGCGGTTCGACGTCGACTTGTCCACCGTCGACGGCTCGGGCACCACCATTCCGGTGGTGGTCGCCAACATGACCGCGGTCGCGGGGCGACGGATGGCCGAGACGGTGGCGCGCCGCGGCGGCATCGTGATCCTGCCGCAAGACCTTCCGATCGACGCGGTGCAGCAGACGGTGGATTTCGTCAAGAGCCGTGGCCTGGTGCTCGACACGCCGTTGACCCTGACGCCCGACGATTCGGTCTCCGATGCGATGGCGCTGATCCACAAGCGCGCACACGGCGTCGCCGTGGTGGCCTTCGAGGGCCGCCCGATCGGTTTGGTGCGGGAATCGTCGTGCGTGGGCGTGGACCGCTTCGCCCGGGTGCGTGACGTCGCCGTGAGCGACTTCGTGACGGCTCCGGTGGGCACCGAGCCGCGCAAGATCTTCGACCTGCTCGAGCACGCACCCATCGACGTCGCGGTGGTGACCAGCACCGACGGCACGCTGGCGGGCGTGCTCACCCGCATGGGAGCGATCCGCACCGGCATCTACACCCCCGCTACCGACACCCACGGGCGACTGCGGATCGGCGCTGCCGTCGGCATCACCGGCGACGTGGGCGCCAAAGCCCGGGCCCTTGCCGAGGCCGGCATCGACGTGCTGGTCATCGACACCGCGCATGGACACCAACTCAAGACGCTGGAAGCGATCAAGGCGGTCGCGTCGCTCGATCTGGGTGTGCCGCTGGCTGCGGGCAACGTGGTCTCGGCCGAGGGAACCCGGGACCTGATCGGCGCCGGCGCGAGCATCGTGAAGGTCGGTGTCGGTCCGGGCGCCATGTGCACCACCCGGATGATGACCGGCGTCGGCCGTCCACAATTCTCTGCTGTGCTCGAATGCGCTTCTGCTGCAAGACAACTCGGTGGTCATGTGTGGGCCGACGGCGGGATCCGGCATCCGCGGGATGTGGCGCTGGCGCTGGCCGCCGGAGCATCAAACGTGATGATCGGGTCGTGGTTCGCCGGCACCTATGAGTCCCCCGGGGACCTGATGCGCGACCGCGACGACCAGCCGTACAAGGAGAGCTACGGCATGGCGTCCAAGCGAGCGCTGGTCGCCCGCACCGCCGCGGACAGCACGTTCGACCGGGCCCGCAAGGCGTTGTTCGAAGAAGGCATCTCGACATCGCGGATGGGACTGGACCCCGATCGGGGCGGCGTGGAGGACCTGATCGACCACATCACCTCCGGCGTGCGCAGTACCTGCACCTACGTCGGGGCCGCGACGCTGGCGGAGCTGCACGAGCGGGCCGTCGTGGGGATACAGTCGGCGGCCGGTTTTGCCGAGGGCCATCCGCTGCCGACCGGCTGGTGAACTGCTCGCGCAGGGCAGGCCGGATAATTTCGTTACCATGAAGTGCTGCTTGGCAGCTAACCGCCGAAGAGCGAAAGGGACGAAGTGCCGCAGGCACCCGCCGGGGCCATTGGCTTCGGGGACGAGCGGCCGCCCACTGCGTCGCCGGCACCCCACGGACTGAGCCAGGCGTGAACATCTCCGTCACCGTCGCCAGCCTGCTGGCCATCGGCGTGCTGATCTTCGGCACCGCGGTGTTCGTCGCGGCCGAATTCTCGCTGACAGCGCTGGACCGCAGCACTGTCGAAGCCAATGCCCGCGCCGGTGGCCGTCGCGACCGATTCATCCAAAGCGCCCAGCAGAGGCTGTCGTTCCAGCTCTCGGGCGCCCAGTTGGGCATCTCGATCACCACGCTGGTCACCGGCTACCTCACCCAACCGCTGGTCGACAGGTTGCCGCACCCGGCTCTGGCGAAGATCGGGATATCCGACGGGCTGGCCGACGGGATCACCACGTTCGTCGCGCTGGTGATCGTCACCTCGGTGTCGATGGTGTTCGGCGAGCTGGTGCCCAAATACCTCGCGATCGCGCGCCCATTGCGTACTGCCCGTGCCGTCGTGGTGCCGCAACTGGCTTTCTCGATGCTGTTCACCCTGGCCATCCGACTGACGAACGGGGCGGCGAACTGGATCGTCCGGAAGCTGGGAATCGAGCCGGCCGAGGAGCTGCGATCGGCCCGCTCGCCCCAGGAATTGCTGTCGCTGGTACAAACCTCGGCCCGCAGCGGCGCCCTGGATCCCGCGACTGCGTCGCTGGTGCGGCGATCGCTGAAGTTCGGCGCCCTGACGGCCGAGGAACTGATGACGCCGCGGTCGAAGATTGTGTCGCTGCAGACCGATGACACTGTCGCCGACCTGGTGGCGGCCGCTGCCCAGTCCGGGTTCTCGCGTTTCCCGATCATCGATGGTGACCTCGACGAGACCGTCGGCATGGTGCACGTCAAGCAGGTGTTCGACATCCCGTCCGCCGATCGCGCCCGGACGCCGGTAACCACCCTGGCCAAGCCGGTCACGGTGGTGCCGTCGACGCTGGACGGCGATGCGGTGATGGCGCAGATTCGCGCCGACAGCCTGCAGACAGCGCTGGTTGTCGACGAATACGGCGGTACCGCGGGCATGGTGACCGTCGAGGATCTGATCGAAGAGATCGTCGGCGACGTTCGCGACGAACACGACGACGCGACACCGGATGTGGTGGCCTCCGGCAATGGATGGCGGGTATCGGGTCTGCTGCGCATCGACGAGGTGGCCACCGCGACCGGGTATCGAGCCCCGGAGGGGCCCTACGAGACCATCGGCGGGCTGGTGCTCCGCGAGCTCGGCCACATCCCCCGGGCCGGAGAAACGGTCGAGGTGCCGGCGTTGGACGCGGACGGCCTGTCGGACGACTCGGTGCGCTGGCGGGCGACGGTGGTCCGGATGGACGGCCGGCGGATCGACCTGCTCGAGCTGATCGAACTGGCCCATCAACCGGACGGCCAGCCATCCGGCTCAGGACCGCGGCCATGATCCACGACGCACTAAAAGTGCTGCTGGCGCTGCTGCTGATCGGCGCCAACGCCTTCTTCGTCGGGGCGGAATTCTCGCTGATCTCGGCCCGCCGCGACCGCCTGGAAGCGCTGGCCGAGCAGGGCCGGACCCGTGCGGTGACGGTGATCAGGGCCGGTGAGCAGCTCCCGTCGATGCTGGCGGGTGCTCAGTTAGGCGTCACCGTGGCGTCGATCCTGCTTGGCCGAATAGGTGAGTCGGCGGTCTCTGACCTGCTGCGGACGTCGTTGGGGTTCACGAGTATGCATCCGGCGCTAGTGCACACCGTGTCGTTTGTGGTTGCGCTGGCCTTCGTGGTGACGCTGCATGTGCTGCTGGGCGAGATGGTGCCGAAGAACATCGCGCTGGCCGGTCCGGAGCGAACGGCGATGCTGCTGGTTCCGCCGTATCTGCTTTACGTGCGCGCGGCCCGCCCCTTCATCGTGTTCTACAACCTGTGCGCCAACGCGGTGCTGCGGGTGCTGGGCGTTGCGCCCAAAGACGAGCTCGACATCACGGTGTCCACCGTCGAGCTGTCCGAGCTGATCGCGGAATCGGTGTCCGAAGGTCTGCTGGATCAAGAGGAGCACACCCGGCTGACGCGGGCGCTGCAGATACCGAGCAGGGTGGTCGCCGATGTCGCCCGGCCGCTCGCCGATGTCCGGGCGGTGCCGGTGGCCGCGGCGGGCCGCGGGCCGACGGTCGGCGCCGTCGAACAGGCCCTGAGCGAAAGCGGCTACAGCCGGTTTCCCGTCGCCGACACCGGCGGCGAGTTCCTCGGGTACCTGCACATCAAGGACGTGCTGACGCTCGGCGACCATCCGCGGACCACCATCGACTTGGCGCTGGTGCGTCCGTTGCCGCGGGTTCGGCACTCGCTACCGCTGGCCGACGCCCTGTCGCGGATGCGCCGCAGCAACAGCCACCTGGCCCTGGTGATCGACGACAACCAGGCCGTGGTCGCCATGGTGGCGATGGACGATCTGGTGGAGGACCTGGTCGGTACCATGCGCGACGGCGCGAGCTGAGACGGGCGCTGGAGCGGTTGACCTGCTGTTGCCGGTCGGCCGTATACGCTCGTCAGGCTGCTGCTCGGTAGGCTGGCGGCATAGCTTATTCGGGCCAGTTGGGGCCGGTTAGCCCGTCAACAGGGCTTTTATGAAGGAGAACCATGACTGAACGCGTGTCAGCGGGCAACTTGCGCGTCGCCCGGGTGCTCTACGACTTCGTGAACAACGAGGCCCTGCCTGGCACCGGTATCGACCCGGACAGCTTCTGGGCGGGCGTCGACAAGGTGGTGACCGACCTCACCCCGCAAAACCAGGACTTGCTGAACCGCCGCGATGAGCTGCAGGCCCAGATCGACAAGTGGCACCGCCATCGGGTGATCGAGCCGCTCGATGTGGACGCCTATCGCGAGTTCCTCACCGAAATCGGCTATCTGCAGCCCGCACCCGGCGACTTCACCATCACCACGTCGGGCGTTGACGACGAGATCACCACAACGGCCGGCCCGCAGCTGGTGGTTCCCGTCCTCAACGCCCGGTTCGCCCTGAACGCCGCTAACGCCCGCTGGGGCTCCCTCTACGACGCGCTGTACGGCACCGACGTCATCCCGGAGAGCGACGGCGCCGAGAAGGGCTCCAGCTACAACAAGGTTCGGGGCGACAAGGTGATCGCCTACGCGCGCAAGTTCCTGGACGGTGCGGTGCCGCTGGCGTCGGGCTCGTGGGCAGACGCGACGGGGTTGAGCATCGACGAGGGCGAACTGCAGATCGCCGTCGGCGACCAGTCGACCGGTCTCGCGAGCCCGCAGCAGTTCGCCGGGTTCAGCGGTGACCTCGGCTCCCCCAACTGGTCGGTGCTGCTGGCCAACCACGGTCTGCACATCGAAATCCAGATCGACCCGGAGTCGCCGATCGGCAAGACCGATGCGGCCGGCATCAAGGATGTCATCCTCGAGTCGGCCATCACCACGATCATGGACTTCGAGGACTCGGTGACCGCTGTCGACGCCGACGACAAGGTGCTCGGTTACCGCAACTGGCTCGGCCTGAACAAGGGCGATCTCGCCGAAAACGTCAAGAAGGACGGCAAGACCTTCACCCGCGTGCTCAACGCCGACCGCACCTACACCGCCCCGGACGGCGACGAACTGACGCTGCCCGGACGCAGCCTGCTCTTTGTTCGCAATGTCGGTCACCTGATGACCAATGACGCCATCGTGGACAGTGACGGCAAAGAGGTGTTCGAAGGACTGATGGACGCGCTGTTCACCGGGGTGACCGCGATCCACGGGCTGAAGAGCAGTGACGACAACGGGCCGTTGGTCAATAGCCGCACCGGTTCCATCTACATCGTCAAGCCCAAGATGCACGGTCCCGACGAGGTCGCGTTCACCTGCGAGCTGTTCAGCCGCGTCGAGGACGTGCTGGGATTGCCGCAGGGGACCATGAAGGTCGGCATCATGGACGAAGAGCGCCGCACCACGGTCAACCTCAAGGCATGCATCAAGGCCGCCGCCGATCGCGTCGTGTTCATCAACACCGGGTTCCTGGACCGCACCGGCGACGAGATCCACACCTCCATGGAGGCGGGACCGATGATCCGTAAGGGTGCGATGAAGAACAGCACCTGGATCAAGGCCTACGAGGACGCCAACGTCGATACCGGGCTGGCCGCCGGTTTCAAGGGCAAGGCCCAGATCGGCAAGGGCATGTGGGCGATGACCGAGCTGATGGCCGACATGGTCGAACAGAAGATCGGCCAGCCCAAAGCAGGCGCCACCACAGCCTGGGTGCCGTCGCCCACAGCGGCCACCCTGCACGCGATGCACTACCACCAGGTGGACGTCGGCGCCGTGCAGGAGGAACTCGAGGGCGAGACCCGCACGACCATCGACGAGCTGCTGACCATTCCGCTGGCCAAGGAACTGGCCTGGGCTCCGGAGGAGATCCGTGAGGAGGTCGACAACAATTGTCAGTCCATCCTCGGCTATGTGGTGCGCTGGGTGGAGCAGGGCGTCGGCTGCTCGAAGGTGCCCGACATCCACAACATTGCCTTGATGGAAGACCGGGCCACCCTGCGGATCTCCAGCCAGTTGCTGGCCAACTGGCTGCGACATGGTGTCATCACCAGCGAGGACGTCCGCGCCAGCCTGGAGCGGATGGCGCCGTTGGTGGACAAGCAAAACGAAGGGGACCCGGCGTATCGCCCGATGGCGTCCAACTTCGACGACAGCATCGCCTTTTTGGCCGCGCAGGACCTGATCCTGACCGGCGGGCAGCAACCCAACGGTTACACCGAGCCGATCCTGCATCGCCGCCGTCGGGAATTCAAGGCGCGGGCGCGGTGACGATGCGGGTCGCTAGCGGCCCGGTAAGAAGGCGGGCCAATCCGATACAGCCCGGGTGTGATATCCGCTTGACCAGCGGAGAGCTTCGATGGATTCGAGGGAAAGGACGCAGACACCGGTATGGGTAGGCACAGCTTGCCGGACTCCGGGGATTCCGCCTCCGATGACGCCTCCGAGCCGTCAGAGGAATCCTCCGCGGACAGTGCATACCAGGAGGACGAGGCAGATCACGGCCGGCACAGCGGCCAGCAGGACGACTTCGGCTACCCGGAAACTGCTACGGAGCCGCCGCCCGTCGAGTCCCCGGGTGGCTACCCGAGTGGCCCGAGCCATCCGGAAGATGTTTGGTCCGATGACGACGAATGGTCCGACGACCAGCTCGATCGGGACGAGCGGACAGCCGACGAGTACCCAGACTTTCCGCCCCGGCAGGCGAGCGCGGCGGCCTTGGACCCGTCGACCCCGCCGCCGCCCCTCTACACCGCCGGCCATCGGGACGTCGGCGGCTGGCGGGGTGGTCACCGCAGCGTCGGCGGGAGACGAGGAGTCAGCATCGGCGTGATCGTGGCGCTGATCGCGGTCATCGCGGTGGTGGGCGTGTGGATTTTGTGGAATTTCTTCGGCGATGCGCTGTCCCACCGTTCGCACAGCGCCGCGGCACGCTGCGTGGGAGGCAAAGAGACGGTCGCTGTCGTTGTCGACCCGACGATCGCCGATCAGGTGCGGGAGCTGGGCGACAACTACAACTCAACGGCCGGGCCGGTCGGTGACCGCTGCATGTCGGTGGACGTCAAATCCGCCGGCTCCGATGCGGTGCTGGACGGCCTGACCGGCAAGTGGCCGGCCGAACTGGGTGACCAGCCGGCATTGTGGATCCCGGGCAGCTCGGTTTCTGCGGCCCGGCTCACCGCGGCCGCGAGCCAGAAAATCATCAGCGACAGCCGTTCCCTGGTGACTTCACCGGTGGTGCTCGCGGTGCGGCCCGAATTCCAGCAGGCCCTGGCCAGCCAGAACTGGGCGGCGCTGCCCGGCCTGCAAACCAATCCGAACTCGCTGGCCGGCTTGAAGTTGCCGTCCTGGGGATCGCTGCGGCTGGCCCTGCCGACCGGCGGCAACGGCGACGCCGCACTGTTGGCCGGCGAGGCGGTGGCAGCCGCGTCAGCACCCGCCGGGGTGCCGCCGATCCAGGGCGCCGGCGCGGCACGCACACTCGTCGGCGCGCAGCCCAAACTGGCCGACAACTCGCTCGGCGCGGCGATGACCGCGCTGCTCAGCAGCGACGCGGCGGCCGCACCGGTACACGCGGTGATCACCACCGAGCAGCAGCTGTTCCAGCGCGGCCAGTCGCTGCAGGATGCCAAGGGCAAGTTGGGCTCCTGGCTGCCGCCCGGTCCGGTCGCGGTTGCCGACTACCCCACCGTGCTGCTCACCGGCTCCTGGTTGTCGCACGAACAAACCGAGGCCGCCAGCGCGTTCGCCCACTTCATGCAGAAGCCCGAGCAACTGGCAAAACTGGCCAGAGCCGGTTTCCGGGTCACCGACGTGAAACCGCCGAGCAGCCCCGTCACCAGTTTTCCCGCGCTGCCCGCGGCGTTGTCGGTGGGTGACGAGGCGATGCGCGCCAACCTGGCCAACGCCCTGAGCTCACGGTCGGCCGGCGTGGCCGCGACCATAATGCTTGACCAGTCGATGCCCACCGACGAGGGCGGGAAAACCCGACTGGCCAACGTGGTGGCGGCGCTGAGCGACAGGATCAAGGCGATGCCGCCGGCGTCGGTCGTCGGGCTGTGGACATTCGACGGTCACGAGGGTCGATCCGAGGTGGCAATCGGACCGCTGGGCGACCAGGTCAACGGGCAGCCTCGCCCGGCCGCGCTGACAGCAGCGCTGGACAAGCAGTATTCGTCTGGAGGCGGTGCGGTGTCGTTCACCACGCTGCGCATGATCTATCAGGAGATGCTGGCTAAATACGTTGCCGGCCAGACGAATTCGATACTGGTGATCACGGCTGGGCCGCACACCGACCAGACTCTCGACGGAGCCGGGCTGCAGGATTTCATCCGCCAGGCCGCCGATCAGGCCCGACCGATCGCGGTCAACGTCATCGACTTCGGCGGTGATCCGGACCGGGCAACCTGGGAAGCTGTCGCACAGCTCAGCGGCGGCAGTTACCGCAACCTGGGGACGTCGGCCTCACCCGACCTGGCCGCAGCGATCAGTACCTTCCTGAGCTGAGTTACTTGCTGCGTGGCGTTGGGTGTGAAGCGTTGGCGTTGCGTGTGAAGCCTGCGCTTTCAGAGTGAAGCCTGGGCGGTATCCGGGC
>NZ_JCALDF010000013.1:0-138547 GCF_059812725.1 Mycobacterium sp. NGS41 | reverse complement strand
GGACAGCATCTCGTCCTGCTTTCACGCGCAAAGCCGTGGATACACACCCGACGCCCTGAATACACACTCGACGCCCTGAGTGCCCGTGCGGGCCGAGGTGTCGCTGACAGGTGGAGAAGACACCCACCTCCGCGAGAGGCAAGACCCAGCGCCGGTTCAGCCCGACGCGGCAGGCACCTTCGGTCGGCCATTATCGCCGCGCGGGTGCACCACCTTCGGCCACCAGAACCAGCGGCCCAGCAACGTGGCGATCGACGGCATCAGCAACGTGCGGACAATCAGCGTGTCCAGCAGTAGACCGATGCAGACGGTGGATCCGAACTGGCCCAGCACCCGCAGTTCGCTACCCAGCATCGCGGCCATGGTGAAGGCGAACACCAGACCCGCGGCCGTCACCACGCCGCCGGTGCCGGCCATCGATCGGATGGTTCCCGTCTTGAGTCCGGCGTGGATCTCCTCCCTGAAGCGAGAGACCAGCAGCAGGTTGTAGTCGGACCCAACGGCCAGCAAGATGATGACCGACAGCGCCGCCACAATCCAGTGGACTTTGATGCCGAAGAGATCCTGCCAGATCAGCACGGACAGACCGAAGGATGCGGCGATCGAGCTCGCTGCGGTACCGACGATCACCAACGCCGCAACGACGCTTCGGGTAAGCAGCAGCATGATCATGAAGATCAGCGTCAGCGCCGATACCACCGCGATCATCAGGTCGTACTTGGCGCCGTCGTGCATGTCCTTGAACGTCGCTGCGGTACCGCCGAGGAAAACCTTGGCGTCTGACAAGGAGGACTGCTTCAGCCCCTCCTGGGCGGCCGTCCGCTCCGCATCGACGCGTGAGATTCCTTCCGGTGTCATCGGATCGCCTTGGTGGGTAATGAAGTACCGCGCCGACTTGCCGTCCGGCGACAGGAACATTCGCAGCCCCGTCTGAAAGTCGGGGTTTTGGAAGGCTTCCGGTGGAAGATAGAACATGTCGTCGTTCTGGGAGGTGTCGAAGCTCTGGCCCATGACAATCGCCGTGTTGCTCATCGACTCCATCTGGTTGATCATCGCCGAGAACGTCTGGTACAGCGTCAGCGTGATGGCCTTCGTGGCCTTAAGCGTCGCAATCATCGTCGGGATCAAGTTCAGCATCTCGTGGGTCGCCACGGCGGTGCGCTGGATGTCAGCCGTGAGCTTGTGGAACTGCTCGGCAAGCTGGTCGAATCCGTCCAACGAGTCAAACAGTGACCGCAATGACCAACAGATGGGAATGGCGGAGCAGTGCTTTTCCCAGTAGAAGTAAGAGCGTATCGGCCGCCAGAAGTCATCGAAATCCGCGATGTGGTCCCGTAATTTGTCGGTAATTTCCGATGTTTCCGCTGTGGTCGCTGCGCTGTCGTCGGCGGCTTTGGAAAGATCCTTGGTCACTTCGTACAAGCGCTGCGTGTAGTCGATCTGGTCCTGCAGCAAGTCGGCCATTTTGAGGATGTCGGCCATGCGGTCCTTCAAAAAGGCCATGTTCTGCATCGTCGTCTGACTCTGCATGCTGTTCTGAAACGGTATGGAGCTGTGCTGAATTGGAATACCCAGCGGCCGGGTGATGTCCTGCACCATGGCGATGCCGACCACACGGATGACGTTCTTGGCCACCCGGTCCAGCACGAGCATGTCGGCCGTGTTGCGCATATCGTGGTCGGCTTCGATCATCAGCATGTCGGGGTTCATCCGGGCCTGGGAGAAATGCCGGTCCGCGGCCGATTGACCCAGGTTCGACGGCGCACTCATGGGCAGGTAGTAGCGGTCGTTGTAGCTCGTCTTGTAGCTCGGCAGCGCGACCATGCCGACCAATACGACAGCGGCGCTCACCGCCAGAATTGGTGCGGGCCAACGCACCACCGCCGTGCCGATCCGGCCCCATAGGCGACCTCTCTTGGCCGCCAGCGTGGATTCGAAAAGGCCGAGCTTGCTGCCCAAAAAGACGATGGCGGGCCCCAGTGTGACCCCGGCCAGCACGACGACCAGCATCCCGATGGCGACGGGCGCGCCCATGGTGTTGAACCATGGCAACCGCGCGAAGCTCAGGCAGTAGGTCGCTCCGGCGATGGTCAGGCCCGACCCCAGCACCACCGGGGTAACCCCGCGAAATGTCGTGTAGTAGGCCGCTTCTCGGTCCTCCCCGGACCGCCGGGCCTCTTGATATCGGCCTACCAGGAAGATCCCGTAGTCCGTGGCGGCCGCGATCGCCAGCATGGTCAGGATGTTCGCGGCGAACGTCGTGAGCCCGAATGCGTTGTTATACGCCAGAACCGCGACGACTCCGCGCGCGCACAACAACGCGAGAAATGTCATGAACAGCTGGATCGCCGTGGTGACGATCGAGCGGTAGACCAGCAGCAACATGATCGCGATCGCGCCAAGAGTGAACAACGTGATCTTGGCAAGGCTGGCGTTACCGATGACGTGCATGTCGTCGCTGAGCGCGGCCGGCCCAGTGACGTAGACCTTCAAGCCGGGCGGCAAGTTGTTCTTGTTTTTGTCGATAACCTTGCGGACGGCTTCGACCGAATTATTGGCCTCGGTGGTGCCTTGGTTGCCGGCAAGATTCAACATGACGTAGGCGCCCTTGGCGTCGGCGCTTTGGGCGCCCGCCGCGGTCAACCGGTCGCCCCAGAAGTCCTGGATGTGCTGGATGGGCTTGCGGTCCTTAACCGGGATCCGAGGGTCCGGCTGCAGTTGGCGAACCAGGTTGTCGTAGTAGCGATGCGCGTCGGCGCCCAGGGGCCCCTGACCTTCCAGCACGATCATGATCGTGCTGTTGGAGTTGAATTCGTTGAAGTTGTGACCCAGGCGCAGCATGGCCTGCATCGACGGTGCGTCCAGCGGGGCCATTGGTGCCGAATGCGCCTCACCCACGACCTCTAGGGAAGGAACGAGGATGTTTACCAACACCGTGACGAACACCCAGATCAGGACGATCGGCACCGCGAAGATGCGGATCATGTGTGGGATGAAAGGCCGGTGCGGGCGCTCGGCGGGTTCGGTACCGCCGGTTTTGATGGGCCCGGTGTCCTCGGTGTCTGCGGCGCCCAGGTGGCCTCTGCTGTTCAGGTCGCTCATGCCGACTTCACCAGGCAAAAGATCTGGGGGTTGACCCCGTCGGAGTTTTGGTCGTCGCGGACTTTACCGTCGACGGTGATGCGGCAGCTGATTCGACTGCCGTCACCTTGCACCATGATGTTGGCGCTTACCGAGGGCAGCGTCGTAGAGACAGTGACGGACCACGGCAGCGGGGCCGCGTTGATCTGGTGTGTGTTGGCGTTCTCGTCCCAATAGTTGATGTTCGCGGTCGACCCGGCGGGGCCGAAGACGTCGTAACGGACGACTTTGGGGTTGAACTGCACGATTTTGATCCCGCCGCCGGCGCCGGCGTTGAGGTCCTCGGAGCCGAAGATCTTGTGCAGCCGCGTCACGACCAGTGCGGAAACGGCGAGTACCACTACCAAGACCAGGAGTATCCAAGCTCGCTTTGCCAAGCGGCCAATGCGACCGGTAATTGGACCAGCCATCTCACCGCCTTCCGCTCACGATCCTGGTTTGTAACGCGCCACCTCAGAGCTTGCTTCCCGCATCCCCGCGCCGATGCCCGGCAGAATCTTCGTTTGGCTAAGCATCGTAAACCTTAGTGCACGAACGCGTTCCTCCGGGGTGGGCCCGCAACGCACGGCTAGCTCGCGACTCGGCCGGTAACCGGCGGCAGATCGGCCAGCGTCACGATCCCGGGTGCGGCCGCCACCACCGCCGGCACGGCGTTGGTGACCGGCATCGCCGTGTAGATCATGCCCAGACCCATGAATCCGGGTTCCGTCCAATCCTTGGGCGGCAGGCAGTGCAGGACCGTGCGCATGTTGGGCAAGCCGAACACCTGGATGACGTGGCCGTGCTCGAGCGGCTTGGGCGGGACCACATGGCTGCCCATGGTCCAGTTGAATCCGACGCTGACGACGTTGCGATCCCCCGCCCAGCCGCGGTGATAGCCGTAGACGCCGCCGACCGTGCCCGCCGGAATCTTCATGAAGCCCAGGTCCGAGTCGGCGGTGGCGGCAGTGAAGGTGACGTCGAACGTCATCTTGTCCAGCTTCGCCCCGATCGCGTCGGCCATCATCGCCGCCGACTCGGCGAAGACCTCGCTTTCGCGCCGCACGTTCTCGGCCAGACCGGGGGTGTCGGGGTCTTGTGAAAACCCCATCGCCGTCTGGGTTTCCGCCGATTCGTAGGTCGAGCAGTCGACCGATTCGGTGATGCGGATCTCATCGACGCGCTCGCAGGAGGCGCTGAGCACCATGCCGACCATGTTCGTCATTCCGGGGTGCGCGCCGCTGCCGAAGATAGTAGAGCCGCCGCGCCGGCAGGCTTCGACAACGCGCTCGCGGTCTTGCGGCGTCTGCTTGCCGCCGGTGATCCAAGCCGCGCTGGAGCACACGTTGACTCCGGATTCCAGCAGGCGCACCAACTCATCGATGTTGGGCCACAACGGGTTATAGCAACATGCGTCGGGCCGCAGGGCGAGCAGCGCGTCGATGTCGTTGGTGGCTTGCACCCCCGTCGGCGCCGGCCAGCCCGCCAGTTCGGCGGCGTCGACGCCGACCTTGTCCGGCCCATGCGCATAGACCCCGACCAGTTCCATGTCGGGCCTGCCGATGATGGCGTGCAAAGAGCGCCGGCCGATGTTGCCGGTGGTCCACTGGATCACCCGCAGCGGACGGTCTGTGCTGGTTGTGCTCATCGGGACACACTATCTCCCGCGATATCTCTCGCGAGCAGACGCAGAATCGCACTGCGCGGCCGTCCGGCGCGCGATTCTGCGACTGCTCGGCGGGCGACGGTTTGGTCAGCTATGCACGGGCGATGACCGGAAACGCAATCTGCGTCCCACTTCGGCCCTTGATCTCAACCTGCTCGGGCGGACCCCAGAGGAATTTGTTCTCGGCGGCGGCATGCACGGTAGCGGTCGTCATCACCGGTGCGCGCCCACCGCGGCCGGCAATACCGGCCAGCCGGAACGCGACGTTGGTCGCGTCGCCGATCACGGCCTCGACCGTCCTTGTCATTGCGGCGAGTGCGGCTCTGCCCTGCACCACCGCCCAGCCCATCCGGATCGGCGAGCCGTCCGGCTCACGGAGCGGGATTCCCGGCGCTAGTTCCTCGACCTTCTGGTTCGCGGCAAGCGCAAAGTCGATCGCGAGCTCGTTGGCATTGGGCAGCGCCCGTAGTCCCCACACTGCGTACAGCGCATCGCCGGCGTAGTGGTTGAGCGTGCCGCGGTGGGCTCGCAGTACGCGGCCCAGCTCGGTCCAAAGGTAGTTCAGGCTCTCAGCGATCACCTTGCTGTCGGTGACTTCGGAGATCGTCGAGTAGTTGGTGATGTCGCCCACCACCATCACCATGATCTCCTCGGTGATCCGGGTCAGGGTGTAGTCGCCGGTGTTCTCCCTGCTGGCGTTGAACCGCTCGGATCGGAATCGCAGGGCGATGTCGCCTATCCGGATCTGGTCGTTGGGCCTGATGGGGACCGGTACGGCACGTTCGACGCGCGCGCCGTTGAGCAACGTCCCGTTGGTGCTGGTATCGATGAGGAAAGCTTGGTCGGTGGTAGGGTCCAGGCGGATTTCGAGGTGGTTTCTGGAGATGTTCGGATCGTTGATCACCAGGCGGCGGTGTTCGGCGATACCCGCGCACACGCGTCCGACGAAAAGTTGATCGAAGATCGGCACAATGTTTGCGCCGTCCTCCGTTCGCATGATGAGGTCGGCCAACGGCTCCTTCCGCGACCAATTGGTGTCCACGGCTAACAACCTAGCCGCCTTGCGGTCAACCATCGTCTCTTGGGGGAGCCGACGGGGCCCGAAAAAAATGTCAGAAAACGGCCAGCAAAGGCCTTAACGAACCAGTGTCGGCTGTGCGTCGAGGGCCGCTCGGGTCGCTGCCCGGCCCGCTTCCAGGGCGGCGTCAAGCTTCTTGAAGTCCATCGGACCGATCGCTGTGACGTCCGGCTCGATGACGGCCGCGATCTGAGGGTCGAGCAAGTTCACCGCGGAGCCAGCCAGGTCGACAGTGCGAAGCAGCGTCTCCTGAAGCGGGGGCAGGGCGACATCCGATCCGGTCAACAGTCGCCGGACCAGCCCGGGCAGCGGAACGATCGCCGGCAATAAACCAAACCCCTTGGACGGCACGAACTTTTGACGTAGGTCGACGCAGATGACTTGGCCATCCGGATCGCCGCACATCACGTCGGCCGGGAGTTGGTTCAACAGCCCACCGTCGACGAGCATCTGCTCACCCTGCAGCACCGGCGGCATCAGGCCCGGGATCGAGATCGATGCACGCACGGCGAGCGACAGCGGCCCACGTCGGTGCACGATTTGATCGCCGGTAATCATGTCGGCGGATACGGAGAAGAAGTCGTGAGGCAGATGTTCGATCAAGGTGTTGCCGACGAAGTTCTCAAGCAGGCGATCGATGCGCTGACCTCGGGTGAAGGCCACCGCAGGGAGCGTGTAGTCGCCGAGCGGATTGCCCTGTCCCAGGTACTTGCGCGCCGCGCCGATGGCCTCCTCGGCGTCCATGCCCACCGCGAACGCCGCAGCGGCGATCGCACCGGCACTCGTTCCGCCGAACCGATCGATGACAACACCGGACCGGGTCAGCTCTTCGTAGACGCCGAAATGTGACAGCCCTCGAGCGCCGCCACCCGCCAGCACCAGACCCAGGGATCGGCCGGCAATTCTGCGGGCCAGCGCACCGATTCCGACGTCGTCGGCGCGGTGATGCGAAATCGGCTGTAGCAGATCCCACCAACCGGGGTCCGGTTCGCGCCCGCACGCGAGCAGGTGGACTGGCCGCCCGTGGGTAACTAGCGACGCGAGGCCTTTCGGCGGATGTTTCTGAGCCACTAGAAATACGAGTCGGTCGCTTTGCGCAGCAACATATTGTCGCCAGAGGTGGCCCGAGCCTCGTTCGGCCACCACCAGGACCCAGTCGTTGCTTCGTTCGGCCCGATCAAGGGTTTCGCTGAATGCCTCGACAAGGTCGCCATAGTTATGGACTTCAGCGGTCGTGTCCACGGGCGGGGCCAGCACGGCGGTCTTACCGTAGGAACCCAACAGTTTTGCGATCTTGTCGACGATCGGACCCGCGGTGGCGTCACCCGTCGACAGCATGCCAATGACCCGTGGACGCTGATAAATGCTCGTTGATCGCGAGTCTTGCAGCATGCCCGCCATCGCTCGCAGCATTACCGATTGCAGTTGCGGAGTCGTCGCGAGCACCTGGGTGAACGTGTCAGCGGCGATCCGCCACACCACGCCATCGCGAACGGCCCGGACACCGGCCGAGCGAGGGGCGCCGGCGATGACGCCCAGGTCCCCGATCGAGTCGCCGGCCGCCATCTCGCGAAATACCTGTCCCTCGGCACCCACGATCGCGAACCGCCCCGAGGCGACGATGTAGATGGCATCCGACGGGTCTCCGAACCGAAAGAGCCACTCGTCGGCGAAGATGTGGTGGCGAGTGACTGCGCTGGAGAGTTGGTCGAGTTGTTCGTCGTCGAGGTCAGCGAGTAGCGGAACCCTGCGCAGCGCGGCTCGTTTGTCGGCCGCACGCAGTGGGGCCCGCCGCCGTTTAGCGCTCAATCTGCTGCTCCTTTTGGTCGCTGATAATCAGTCGCTGATATCGAAGCCGGAGATGACCTTGGTCGGACGGACCCGGACTGCCACTTCGCCGGGAACCGCGTTGCGGCGGCCGAACTCGTCGGCGCGGTCGGCGCCCATGTACCGCGCGCCGGTTCGGGTCGCGATGTTCAGCACGTCCTGCGGATCGTCGGTAATGGCGGCCACACCCTGCACCTGAACGAAGGAATAGGGCGGATGGGGATCGTCCACACAGATCGCGACCCGTGGATCACGCTGCAGGGCACGGCCTTTCGACGTATGACGCTCGGTGGTGAACACCAGCTGACCGTCGTCGACGACAAACCACACCGGCGCCACCAGCGGCCGCCCGTCAGAAGCGACGAACGCCAGCATCCCGGTGCGGGTTCCCGCCGAGAGGAATTCGACGACTCTGTCCGACAGCTCGGCCATCTACTAAAGCCGCACCAGGTCGTAGTCGGCGATGTGGTCCATCAGGAGCTGGAGGTGGTCCTGCGAGGAGCCCAGGGTGTGTTCGATCGCGGTGAGCCTGGCCGCGTAATGACCGACCGGATACTCGGCGGTCATGCCGATGCCGCCGTGCAGTTGGATCGACTCCTGCGCGATATGGCGCCCCGACCGGCCGATCTGAACTTTGGCGCGCGAGGCGATCAGCGGATCGAGGTTGCCGTCGGCGATCGACATCGCCGCGTACAGGCTCATGCTGCGGGCCAGCTCCAGCGAGACATACATGTCCGCGGAACGCTGGGTGAGCGTTTGGAACTTGTTGAGTGTGACGCCGAACTGCTTGCGGGTCTTGAGGTAATCGGTGGTCAGCCGGAGCGCTTCCTCCATCGCTCCGACGGCTTCGGAGCACAGCGCCGACTGGATCCGGGTGATGGTGTGGGCGATGGCATCTGAGGCGTCGTCGGCCGCTTCGCCCAGAGGTTCGGCGGGCATGCGGTCAAGGTCGATCTGCGCACCGCGCTGTCCGTCGAATGTGGGGTACGGGTGGCGGGTCACGGCTTGCGCGTCGACGACGAACAGGCCGGTGCCGCCGTCCGGCAATGTCGCGCTGACCACCAGCGTGTCGGCACAGTCACCGGCCAGCACCGGATTCTTCCGCCCACTCAGCAGCCACGAATCCCCTTCCCGCTCAGCGGTAGTGGCGAGCTTTGCGGTGGCCTTTCGGTGGCCGGGCTCGGAGTGGGCGAACGCCAACAGCCGTTGTCCCGCCGCGACCTCGTCCAGCATTTCTTTCTGTGCTTCGCTGCCGTGCTCGGCGATCAGCGAACCGGGCGCCAGTGCGGCGTGCACGACGGGCTCGGGCGCCAACCGTCGCCCGATTTCGGTGAGCACGACCATGATCTCGATCTGGCCCGACTCGTCGGGATCGAACCCGAGGCCGAGAATCCCGATGTCAGCCAGTTGGTTCCACACCTCGCGGCTCCAGCCGAGATCGGTGTCGATGACCTTGTTGCGGCTCTCCGGGTCATAGCTGCGCGACAGTAGGTCGCGGGTGGTGTCGCGGAGCAGAGCCTGCTCGTCGCTCAGCTGAAAGTCCATGACTTCCTCACAATCCGAGAATGGTGGACGCGATGATGTTGCGCTGCACTTCGTTGCTGCCGCCGTAGATCGATGTCTTGCGGTAGTTAAGGTATCGCGGCGCACTCGTTTGCGCCCAAGGGGGAGAAGCGATTTCATCGTTTTTTGGACCGTTTACGGCTAGCGCGTCGGGTCCCGCCACCTCGACCAGCAATTCGGTGGCCACCTGTTGCAGTTGGCTGCCTTGCAGCTTGAGCACTGACGAGACGGGATTGGCTTTGCCGTCCGCGGAGCTCGAGACCACCCGCGCCTGGGTGAGTTCCAGTGCCAGCAGCTCGTTTTCGGCCTCGGCGAGGCGGGCGGCGAACAGCGGATTGTCAAGCAGGCCGGTTTCGGCCGCGTGCTTTTTCACCTCGGCGAGGCGCACTTTGGTGCGGCCCACTCCGGCGATGCCGGTACGTTCGTTGCCCAGCAGGAACTTCGCGTATGTCCAGCCTTGGTTCTCTTCTCCGACAAGCTGATCGGCGGGGACACGCACGTCGGAGAAGAACACCTCGTTGACTTCCTGGCCGCCGTCGATCGTCTTGATGGGCCGTAGCGTGATGCCCGGCGTGTTCATCTCCATGAGCAGGAACGAAATTCCGGCCTGGCGCTTGGGTGCCTGCGGGTCGGTGCGGACCAGACAGAAGATCCAGTCGGCATACTGGCCGAGCGTTGTCCACGTCTTCTGTCCGTTGACGACGTAGGTGTCGCCGTCGCGGGTCGCAGTGGTGCGCAGCGACGCGAGGTCGGAGCCGGCTTCGGGTTCGGAGAAGCCCTGGCACCACCAGATGTCCATGTTGGCGGTGGGCGGGAGGAAGCGCTGCTTGATCTCATGGGATCCGAATTCGGCGATCACCGGGCCGACCATCTTGACGTTGAAGTTCAGCGGTTCGGGGACGCACGCCAACTGCATCTCGTCCGTCCAGATCTGGTACTGGGTGGGGGTCCAGTCCTTGCCGCCCCATTCGACCGGCCAGTTCGGTACCGCCAGGCCGTGGTCGTGGAGGATCTTATGGCTGGTGACGAACTGGTCGCGGCTCAGTGAAGAGCCCTGGCGGACCAGCTCGCGGAGTTCTTCGGGGATCTGTGTGGTGTAGATATTGCGAAGCTCGTCGCGGAACGCGGCTTCCTCGGCTGTGAGTGCCAGTTGCATGAGTTCCATCTTGGCCCATGCCGCGTCGAGCTTGTCCACAGCCTCGGGTTCGTCCACAGGCGGTGGTTGCGGGCCCGTTGACGCGGCCGTTGTGGCGGTGGCCGCACCTACGGTCGGCGCATGCGAACAGAACTTCCCGCTCAGCGGTTGCAGCGTCGATTAGGTGCCGAGCCGGACGCCGACGACGCGGACGCGCCCGACGACCCAGAAGAGGACCAGAACTCGTTGCTGCCACGCTGGCTTCCCGACGCTTCCGGTGGCGGAGGTTGGGTGGCCAAGGTTCGTGCGGATCCGGGCCGCGCGGGTGCCATCGCATTGGCCGTGGTAGCCGCGGTTGCGGTATTGGTCACGGTGTTCACCGTGATGCGTGACCAGCCCGCACCGGTGATGTCGGCGAAGCTTCCTCCGGTGCAGCCACTTTCGTCAGCAAGGCCTCGATCGTCTGCCAGTCCGAGCGCCAGCGCCGACCGGCCCGTCGTGGTCAGTGTGGTCGGATTGGTGCACAAGCCCGGACTGGTCACCCTCAGTCCGGGCGCGCGGATCGCCGATGCGTTGCAGGCCGCAGGCGGCGCGGTGGACGGCGCCGACACCATCGGCCTGAACATGGCCCGACCGCTCGGCGACGGCGAACAGATCGTGGTTGGTCTGGCTCCGCCGTCCGGCCAGCCCAGGGCGCTCGGCAGCACGGTGAGCCCGGGCACGGCCAGCCCGCCGGCGTCCGGACCGGCCCCGGGCTCAACCCGGCCAAAGCACGGCGAGGTGCTCGACCTCAACACCGCAACCGTGGAGCAGCTGGACACCCTGCCCGGCGTCGGACCCGTCACCGCCGCCGCGATCGTGGCCTGGCGGCAGGCCAACGGCAAGTTCACCAGCGTCGATCAACTTGCCGAAGTCGACGGCATCGGCCCGGCGCGGCTGGAGAAGCTGCGCGCCCTGGTCCGTGTCTGACGCCGGTGTCTCACGCCGGCAGCGGCGAGTCGGCGCTGGCGCAACTCGATGTGCGCCTGGTGCCGGCCGCGCTGACCAGCTGGATCGTGACAGCGAGCGGAGTCGTGTGGCCGGTGGGACGGGTGTTCGCGACGTGCTGCGCGGTGCTGGCGGTTGCCTCGGGCGTGGTGTGGTGGTGCGCGGCGCGCCGGCCGGAGCGGGCCTCGCGGTCTGGTGCGATCAGTGCCGGGCTGGTGGCCGTCGGTGTGGTGGGCGCCGGTTTTGGGCTGGCAATCGCGTTGCGTGCCGATGCGGTCGCTCGCCACCCGATTACCGCTGCGTTCGGTGCCGCCGTTCCGGTGACGGTCACCCCCAGCGAGAGCGCGGTGTCGCTGGGTAGCAGCCGGCTCATGTATCGCGCGACACTGCAGCGGCTGCGCGACGACGAGATGTCAGGCCGGGTACTGGTTTTCGCCAGAGTCTCCGATGCCGGTGACATCATGGTAGGCCAGCCGATTCGATTCACTGCGCGGATCAGTCGTCCAAAGCGGCATGACCTCACGGTCGCGGTTCTCAATGCGACGGGCCGGTCGGCTAAGGGCGAAGCCAGTGCAATACAGCGCGCCGCCCATTCCGTCCGCAGCCGGTTCGCCGCCACCGTCCGTGCGGTATTACCCGCTGACCAGGCCGCGATGCTGCCCGGCTTGGTCCTCGGCGACACCTCGACGGTCACCGCCGCGACCAGTCGCGACTTCAAGGCGGCCGGCATGACTCACCTGACAGCGGTGTCGGGCGCCAACGTCACGATCGTGTGCGGAGCGGTGTTGTTCTCGGCTCGGCTGATCGGCCCGCGCTTCGCGGTGCTGCTGGCGGCGGTGGTGCTCGCGGCATTCGTCATTGTCGTGCAGCCGACGGCCAGCGTGTTGCGGGCGGCCGTGATGGGCGCCATCACGTTGGCCGGGATGCTGTCATCGCGGCGGCGGCAAGCGATTCCCGCGCTGTGCGCGACGATCCTGCTGCTGATGGCTGTTGCGCCGCAGCTGGCCGTCGACGTCGGCTTCGCGTTGTCGGCGGTGGCAACGGCCGCGCTGGTGGTCATCGCGCCGGTCTGGTCGCGGCGCCTGGTCGCGCGGGGATGGCCCAAGCCGCTGGCGGACGCTGTGGCGGTCGCGTGGGCCGCGCAAGTGGTGACCGCGCCCCTAGTCGCCGCGATCTCGGGCCAGTTCAGCGTGGTAGCAGTGATGGCCAATCTCGTGGTGGCAGCGGTGATCGCGCCGATCACCGTGCTGGGCAGTGCGGCGGCTGTCTTGTGCGGGCTGTGGCCCGCCGCTGCGCAGCTGTTGATCCGTTTCACCGGGCCCGAGGTGTGGTGGGTCTTGCACGTGTCGCATTGGGCGGCCAGCATGCCCGGGGCGACGGTGCCCGTGCCGAAGGGTGTGGTCGGGGTGCTACTGGTTGGCGGCGTAACCGTGCTGGCGGTGGTGTTGTGGCGCTGGCGGTGGTTTCGCGCCGGTGCGGGCTCGGCCGCGGTGGTCGCGGTCGTTTGTCTGCTGGCCTGGTGGCTGTCGGGGTCATGCACCGCGTCGCCGCGCCGAATGTGAACCCAGTGCGAAAAAATTGCCGCGTTTTCGCAGTGGGTGCATGTTCGGCGCATCTACCGGCAGCCCGTCGGCCCGTCAGACCCTCGTGACACGATCGTGGGATGAGCGAGCTTTCGCCGTTGCACCTGGTCTTGGGAGACGAGGAACTGCTGGTCGAGCGAGCGGTGGCGGAGCTGCTGACATCGGCCCGGCAGCATGCCGGCACCGACGACGTGCCGGTCAACCGCATGCGGGCCGGCGATGTCACCACCTACGAGCTGGCCGAACTGCTGAGTCCGTCATTGTTCGCCGACGAGCGGATCGTCGTAATGGAGGCCGCCGCGGACGCCGGCAAGGACGCGGCCTCGGTGATCGCTTCGGCCGCCACCGACATCCCACCCGGGACGGTGCTGGTCGTGGTGCACTCGGGCGCCGGCCGCGCAAAAGCGCTGGCCGGCCAGCTGCAGAAGCTCGGCGCCACAGTGCATCCCTGCGACCGGATCACCAAGCCCAGGGACCGCGCCGACTTCGTCCGCAAGGAGTTCCGCTCGTTGCGGATCAAGGTCGACGACGAGACGGTGACCGCACTGCTGGACGCCGTCGGCTCCGACGTGCGCGAACTCGCCTCGGCATGTTCCCAGCTGGTTGCCGACACCGCCGGCGATGTCGATGCCGACGCGGTACGGCGCTACCACAGCGGCAAAGCCGACGTGAAGGGCTTCGACATCGCCGACAAGGCCGTCGCCGGCGACGTCGCAGGAGCCGCCGAGGCGCTGCGGTGGGCAATGATGCGCGGCGAACCGCTAGTGGTGTTGGCCGACGCGCTGGCCGAGGCCGTACACGCGATCGGCCGGGTCGGCCCGCTGTCCGGCGACCCCTATCGGCTGGCCGCGCAGGTCGGAATGCCGCCCTGGCGGGTGCAGAAGGCCCAGAAACAGGCCCGACGCTGGTCGCGTGACAAGGTGGCAACCGCGATGAACGTGGTGGCGGAACTCAACGCCAACGTAAAAGGGGCCGTCGCGGACGCCGACTACGCTCTGGAGTCCGCGGTCAGAAAGGTCGCTGAGCTGGCCAGTTACCGAAACTGAGTTAGCCGAGCTTGTTGAGGGTCCGCGCCAGCGCCGACTTCTTGTTGGCCGCCTGGTTCTTGTGGATCACACCCTTGCTGGCCGCCTTGTCCAGCTTGCGGTTGGTCGACACCAGCAGTTCCGCGGCCTTGTCTTTGTCGCCGTCGTGAGCGGCTTCGCGGAATGCGCGGACAGCGGTACGCAGCGACGACTTCACCGACTTGTTGCGCAGTCGGGCCCGCTCGTTGGTGCGGTTGCGCTTCTGCTGCGACTTGATGTTGGCCACGCGTCTATGTTCCCGTCTGTCCCTGCATTGATTCTGCGTATGACCGGGCGCTCAAAGCCTGTTCGATGCCCGTTCGCGACTGCCCAGGTTATCAGTCGGTTACGTTTTCTCCCAAAAGGGGAACTCGTGGCCTGCCATAACGCCGATCTGAGGCAGCATTTGAACAGTGAGTCTTCCGAACCAGCTTGAGGACACCAAGCAGGGGTCGCGCGACGGTGCGCGTCTCCAAGCACCCCCTCGTTCGGAACGCATCTTCGACGGCTACAACACGTCGGACTGCTATTCGATGGCGTTCGACGAGATGTTTGATGCCCAGGGCAGTGTCCGTGGCCCCTACAAGGGCATCTACGCCGAACTGGCTCCCTCGGACGCTTCTGAGCTCAAGGCCCGGGCCGATGCGCTGGGCCGCGCGTTCATCGACCAGGGCATCACGTTCTCGCTATCAGGCCAGGAGCGGCCGTTTCCGCTGGATCTGGTGCCCCGGGTGATCTCGGCGTCGGAGTGGACCCGCCTGGAGCGCGGCATCACCCAGCGCGTCAAGGCGCTCGAGATGTACCTCGACGACATCTACGGCGACCAGGAGATTCTGGGCGACGGCGTGATACCGCGCCGCCTGGTGACCTCCTGCGAGCACTTTCACCGCGAGGCCATGGGAATCGTGCCGCCCAACGGCGTGCGAATCCACGTCGCCGGTATCGACTTGATCCGCGACGAACGCGGCGACTTCCGGGTGCTCGAAGACAACCTGCGCTCGCCGTCGGGCGTGTCGTATGTCATGGAGAACCGGCGCACCATGGCGCGGGTCTTCCCGAACCTGTTCGCGACCCATCGGGTTCGTACCGTCGACGACTATTCGTCGCACCTGCTGCGCGCGTTGCGCAACTCGGCGGCGACGAACGAGGCCGACCCGACGGTCGTGGTGCTGACGCCGGGTGTCTATAACTCGGCCTATTTCGAACACTCGCTGCTCGCCCGTCAGATGGGCGTCGAACTGGTCGAAGGCCGCGACCTGTTCTGCCGTGACAACCAGGTGTACATGCGCACCACCGAGGGGGAGCGCCAGGTCGACGTCATCTACCGGCGCATCGACGACGCATTCCTGGACCCGCTGCAGTTCCGGGCCGACTCGGTGCTCGGGGTGGCCGGCATGGTCAACGCCGCGCGCGCCGGAAACGTCGTCATCTCCTCTGCGATCGGCAACGGTGTCGGCGACGACAAGCTTGTCTACACCTATGTTCCGACGATGATCGAGTACTACCTCGGCGAGAAGCCACTGCTGGCCAACGTGGACACGTTCCGGTGCTGGCTGGATGACGAACGCGCAGAGGTGCTGGACCGCCTCCGCGAATTGGTGCTCAAGCCGGTCGAGGGCTCCGGCGGCTACGGCATCGTGTTCGGCCCGGAAGCCACCGAAAAGGAGCTGGCCACGGTCGGCAGGAAGATCCGCGACGATCCCCGCAGCTGGATCGCCCAGCCGATGATGGAACTGTCGACCGTGCCGACCCGCATCGAAGGCTCCTTGGCGCCACGCTACGTCGACCTGCGGCCGTTCGCGGTCAACGACGGAAACGACGTGTGGGTGCTGCCCGGCGGGCTGACGCGGGTGGCCCTGGTGGAGGGCTCGCGGGTGGTCAACTCCAGTCAGGGCGGCGGATCCAAGGACACCTGGGTGCTGGCGCCGCGCGCTTCGGCCGACGAGCGTGAGCTGGGCGCTGCCAAGGTGGTCCGGTCGCTGCCGCAGCCGGTGCCGGAATCGGACGGTTCGCAGGCGACGCAGCGGCAGTGGGATTCCGGGCAATCTCAGCACCAACAGCAGAAGGCGATCGACTGATGCTCGCCCGTAACGCCGAAGCGCTGTATTGGATCGGTCGCTACGTCGAGCGCGCCGACGACACCGCTCGCATCCTGGACGTCGCTGTGCATCAACTGCTCGAGGATTCGAGCGTCGACCCCGACCACGCCTCCCGGCTGCTGCTGGAGGTGCTGGGCATCGAGCCGCCGGACGAGCGGTTGGACGTGTGGTCTTTGACCGACCTGGTGGCGTTCAACCCGAACACTCAGGGCGGCTGCTCGATCGTCGACGCGATCTCGGCGGCGCGCGAAAACGCAAGGTCGGCAAGGGAAGTCACGTCCAGCGAGACCTGGGAGTGCATCAACACCACCTACCACGCGCTTCCCGAACGTGAGCGTGCCGCCAAACGCCTTGGGCCGCACGAGTTTCTGTCGTTCATCGAAAGTCGTGCGGCGATGTTCGCGGGCCTGGCCGACTCCACCCTCTCCCGTGACGACGGATACCGCTTCATGGTGCTGGGCCGCGCGATCGAGCGAATCGACATGACCGTGCGCCTGCTGCTGTCCCGCGTTGGGGACAGCGCGTCCTCGCCGGCGTGGGTGACGCTACTGCGCTCAGCGGGTGCCCACGACACTTACCTGCGCACCTACCGCGGGGTGCTGGACGCGGGCCGGGTGGTTGAGTTCATGATGCTCGACCGGCTGTTCCCGCGCTCGGTCTACTTCTCGTTGCGGCTGGCCGAACGCAACCTCGAGGAGCTGCTGCACAATCCGCAGAGTAGCCGGATCGGGGCCACCACCGAGGCGCAGCGCTTGCTCGGTCAGGCACGCAGCGAACTGGAATTCGTCCAACCCGGCGTACTGCTCGAATCGCTGGAGAACCGCTTGGCCGGCTTGCAGCGAACCTGCGGTGAGGTGGGAGATGCGGTGGCGCTGCAGTACTTCCACGCCGCACCCTGGGTCGCTTGGTCGGATGCCGGTCATCGCGGCCAATTGCTGGCCGGGCAAGGGGAATCCTGATGTGGCGGATGCGGGTGGTGCACACCACCGGCTACGCGTACCAGTCGCCGGTGACGGCCTCCTTCAACGAAGCGAGGCTGACACCCACGTCCAACCCTCGGCAGAACGTCATCCTCAACCGCGTCGAAACCATCCCGGCCACCCGGTCTTATCGCTACACCGACTATTGGGGAACCGCCGTAACGGCGTTCGACCTGCACGCGCCGCACACCGAACTGACCGTGACGTCCTCGTCGGTGGTCGAGACCGAGCGTCCGGAGCCGCCGACGGCCAAGACCAGCTGGGAAGAGCTGCAGTCCCTGGCGGTGATCGACCGGTTCGACGAAGTGCTGCGCCCCACCGCGTACACCCCGTCAAGCAAACGCGTTGCCGCCGTGGGCAAGCGGATCATGAAGTACCACGACCCCAGGGACGCCGTCGTCGCGGCGGCCCGCTGGGCACGCAACGAATTGGACTATCTTCCCGGGACCACCGGTGTGCAATCGTCGGGTCTGGACGCTCTGGAACAGGGCAAGGGCGTTTGCCAGGATTTCGCGCACCTGACGCTGATTCTGTTGCGCAGCATGGGAATTCCCGGACGCTACGTGTCGGGATATCTACACCCCAAACGCGACGCCCCTGTCGGAAAGACCGTTGACGGCCGCAGCCACCCCTGGATCCAGGCCTGGACCGGTAGTTGGTGGAACTACGACCCGACCAATGACACCGAAATCACCGAGCAGTACGTGAATGTCGGTGTCGGCCGCGACTACGCCGACGTCTCGCCGCTGAAGGGCATCTACTCCGGGCAGGGTGCGACCGACCTCGACGTGATAGTGGAGATCACCCGGCTGGCCTGAATCGTGAACGATCCTCGCCGCCGTCAGACCGGACCTTCGCTGGTATTGCTGTCGGTCGCCTGCGTCGGATTGCTGTTCGGCGGGCTTGCCGTCGGGGTCGCGCTGGGCGGTGTGATGCCGCTGCCGTACGGGCGGATGACCCCGATCCTCGAGTATGTGCGCAACCATCCGGCCGCGGTGCAAGTCATCGCTGTGGCGATGTTCGCATCGTCGGTGCCGCTGGCGGTCTATGCGGCCGTGGCGAGCGCGCGGCTGCGGCGGCTCGGCGTGACCGGGCCCCGGCCGACGATCGCGCTGACCGGCGGCACCCTGGCGGCCGGGTCGCTGGCACTTGCCGGGCTGGTGGGCTGGACGCTGTCGCGGCCAGACGTCAGCGCCGACGCCCCGCTGGTCCGGGCGCTCTACACCTTGGTGTTTCTGCTTGGCGGCCCCGGGCATATCGTCGCGCTCGGTGTGCTGATCGCGGGGATGGCCGCGACGGGATTGATGCCGAAACCGGTTGCGTGGATCGGCCTGGCGATTGCGGTGCTTGCCGAATCGGCGACGGCGGTGTTGGTCTGGCCGCAGCTCGGCGTGATCCTGCCGGTTGCCCGGGTCTCGGCACTGGTCTGGCTGGTGGCGGCGGGCACTTTATTGCCGCGCCCGGACCTCGACACGGTGTAGGTCGTCGCCGAGCTCGATCTGTCCGCTGAACTCGGATGCGGCCAGCGCTCGCCACTGCTCTTCTTGCCCCGCGGCGATAGCCGGAACATAGTGCGTCATGACCAGCGTGCCCACGCCCGCGCGGGCTGCCGTCGCGGCCGCTTCCTGCACCGACGAGTGGTAGTCACAGACATCCTTGACGCGCTGCTGGGGCACATGGCTGAGAATGTCTTTGCGAATCACGGTGTGCACCAACGCGTCTGCACCGGCGGCCAGCTCGTCCAGGCTGTTGCAGGGCACCGTGT
Organism: Mycobacterium sp. NGS41; assembly: GCF_059812725.1. Classification (NCBI taxonomy): domain Bacteria; kingdom Bacillati; phylum Actinomycetota; class Actinomycetes; order Mycobacteriales; family Mycobacteriaceae; genus Mycobacterium; species Mycobacterium sp. NGS41. The sequence goes on along the minus strand of NZ_JCALDF010000013.1, from coordinate 119,680 downwards.
CGCCGGCCAGCACCACCGACGCGCCATCGGCTTCAACCCGAAACCCGATGGTGGGCGTCACCGGTCGATGGTCGGTCGGAGCTACCCGGATCGTCACGCCGTCGCGATCCCACACCGTGCCCTGGGTGTGTTCGTGGACCTCGATCGGCGGCGGCGCGTTCAGGTCGGCGTGATGGGCGATCCGATAGCCGATGTCGTGGCCGAACGCCTTCAGCATCGCGTCCACCGTCTCCGCTGTTCCGGGCGGCCCGATGATCCGCAGCGGCGCAGGATCAGTCGCGAAGTTGGTGACCCAACTCGTGATCAGCACGTCGCCGAGCTCGGCGATGTGGTCGGAGTGCAGATGAGTGAGCAGCAGGGCCGACAAGCCGGCTGCGCCCACGCCGACCGCCGCCGCACGCTGCAACACGCCACGCCCGCAATCCACCAGGAAAACCTGCCCGCCGGCCCGTACCAGGGTCGACGGCCCAGCTCGGTTCGGGTCGGGGATGGGACTGCCGGTTCCGAGCAAGGTGACCTCGATCATGAGGCCCATCCTCGCAAGACGGACAAGGGCGCGACGACCAAATCGCGTGCGCCTGAAGGTTCGGTCACGATTTGCTGCGTGTTCTCGGGTTGGCTTTCTTGCCGCGAGAGTTAGCCGTAGCCTGGTGTGAAGCAGATCACCACCGGCGGGAGGCCTTAATGCGGATCGCGGATGTCTTGCGGAACAAGGGTGCGGCGGTGACGACGATCAACCCCGACGCGACGGTCCGCGAACTGCTTGCCGGCCTGGCTGAGCAGAACATCGGCGCCATGGTGGTAGTAGGCACGGAAGGTGTCGTCGGCATCGTCTCGGAACGCGACATCGTGCGGCAGCTGCACACGCATGGACCCAGCGTGCTGTCGCGTCCGGTATCCAAGATCATGACCAGCGCCGTCGCCACCTGCACCAAATCCGACACGGTGGACAGCATCAGCGTGCTGATGACCAAGAACCGGGTGCGCCATGTGCCGGTGCTCGACGGCAAGAAGCTGATCGGCATCGTCAGCATCGGTGACGTGGTGAAGACCCGGATGGAAGAACTCGAGGCCGAGCAACAGCAGTTGCAGTCCTACATCACCCAGGGCTAGCGGGCTCGGATTCGCGCGCTCACGCCTCTTCTTTTGATGACAGGAGTGACCAGTGCTTCCAGATGGGTTTGTGGATGTGACAAAACCGGCGGTTAGCCGCTCTTACCGCCATGAGTAGTCGGCGCGCAGCCGCGTAGCGACCACATCGAAGACCTCACGCTCCAAAATCGCGCCTTCCCGGCGAATGCTCTCCTCGGGCACGTCGAGCACCCGGTCCAGCCGGACCCAGCTCTCCCTGCCCTCGTAATCCCAATTGCCAGAACCGATCCCGACCCAATGCGGGTCGGCGGCGTGGCGGTCCTGACTGGACACCATCAGCCCCAGCAGGACGCTGCGGTCACGGCCCACGACCAGCACTGGTCGGTCTTTGCCGCGGGTGGGATCTTCCTCGTAGACCACCCATGTCCAGACGATCTCGCCCGGATCGGCCCGGCCGTCGAGGTTGGGGGCATACACCAGTTTGCGGGCCCGCTGCGCGGTGGGAAAGCTGGTTTTGCTCACCGGCCGTCCGGCCGTGATTTCGGTCTGCGATTGCGGTGCGACGGCAGAGATGACGTTGACGGTGACCTTGACGACTTGCTGAAGTTCGCGCAGGACAGCCTGCGAAGTCTGCAACTGACGGGCAAGCTTCGGGGCCCTGTTGGACACCAGGTTCTCGGCGAACTGCTGCAACGTCTTCCACTGTGACTTGCGAGCGGACGACATATTCGCAGCATAGACGTGAGCCGTTGGATGCGGCTCCGTCCCAGATAGGCTGGACGTGCCGTACGCATCGTCAGCCCAGGAGATTCCCATCAGCAGTTTCGCCGACAAGACCTTTACCGCGCCGGCGCAGATCAGGAACTTCTGCATCATCGCTCATATCGATCACGGGAAGTCCACGCTGGCCGACCGGATGCTGCAGCTCACCGGCGTCGTCGACGAGCGTTCGATGCGTGCCCAGTACCTGGACCGGATGGACATCGAGCGGGAACGCGGCATCACCATCAAGGCGCAGAACGTGCGGCTGCCCTGGCAGCTCGACGACGAGAACTACGTCTTGCACCTGATCGACACACCGGGCCACGTGGACTTCACCTATGAGGTGTCGCGGGCGCTGGAGGCCTGCGAGGGAGCGGTGCTGCTGGTCGACGCCGCGCAAGGCATCGAGGCGCAAACGCTGGCCAACCTCTACCTGGCGCTGGACCGTGACCTGCACATCATCCCGGTGCTCAACAAGATCGACCTGCCCGCCGCCGACCCCGACCGCTACGCGGGTGAGATCGCCCACATCATCGGCTGCGAGCCTGCCGACGTGCTGCGCGTGTCCGGCAAAACCGGGGAGGGCGTCGCCGACCTGCTCGACCACGTGGTGCGCGAGGTGCCACCGCCGCAAGGTGACGCCGACGCACCCACCCGCGCGATGATCTTCGACTCCGTCTACGACATCTACCGCGGCGTGGTGACCTACGTCCGCGTGGTGGACGGCAAGATCAGCCCCCGCGAGCGCATCGCGATGATGTCCACCGGCGCCACCCACGAACTGCTCGAGGTCGGCATCGTGTCACCCGAACCCAAGCCCAGCGACGGCCTGGGGGTCGGGGAAGTGGGCTACCTGATCACCGGCGTCAAAGACGTCCGTCAGTCCAAGGTCGGCGATACCGTGACGAGCCTCTCCAGGGCCCGCGGGGCTGCCAAGGAAGCGCTGACCGGCTACCGCGAACCCAAGCCGATGGTCTATTCGGGCCTGTATCCCGTCGACGGCTCGGACTACCCGAACCTGCGCGACGCCCTGGACAAGCTTCAACTCAACGACGCGGCCCTGACCTACGAGCCGGAGACCTCGGTGGCACTCGGCTTTGGGTTCCGCTGCGGCTTCCTGGGCCTGCTGCACATGGAGATCACCCGCGAGCGCCTGGAGCGCGAGTTCGACCTGGACCTGATCTCGACGTCACCGAACGTGGTTTACCGCGTGGTGAAAGAAGACGACACCGAGATTGTCGTGACCAACCCGTCGGACTGGCCCGAGGGCAAGATCCGCACGGTCTACGAACCCGTCGTGAAGACCACCATCATCGCGCCCAGCGAATTCATCGGCACCATCATGGAACTGTGCCAGTCGCGCCGCGGCGAGTTGGGCGGCATGGACTATTTGTCGCCCGAGCGGGTGGAACTGCGCTACACGATGCCGCTCGGCGAGATCATCTTCGACTTCTTCGACTCGCTGAAATCGCGTACCCGTGGCTACGCCAGCCTCGACTACGAAGACGCCGGGGAGCAGGAGGCCCAATTGGTCAAGGTCGACATCCTGCTGCAGGGCGAGGCCGTCGACGCGTTCAGCGCTATCGTGCACAAGGATTCGGCCTTCGCCTACGGCAACAAGATGGCCACCAAGCTCAAGGAACTGATCCCGCGCCAGCAGTTCGAAGTGCCGGTGCAGGCCGCCATCGGATCGAAAATCATTGCGCGCGAAAATATTCGCGCAATCCGCAAGGACGTGCTGTCCAAATGCTATGGCGGAGACATCACCCGCAAACGCAAACTTCTGGAGAAACAGAAGGAAGGTAAGAAGCGGATGAAGACCATCGGGCGGGTCGAGGTGCCGCAGGAGGCATTCGTCGCCGCGTTGTCCACCGACGCTGCGGCGGACAAGGGTAAAAAGTAGCGACCAAACAACTATGACCCCCATGAAGCTTCGGTGTCTTCTGGCCGCCGTGCTTTCCGTCGCTCTGACGGCGGGCTGCGCGACGGATGTCGTCGGCGGCACTGCACGGCCGGCGCCGGGGACGAAGCCGCGCCCGCTCACCGGGGATGCCGTCAGGGGGGTTCTCATCGACGTCGCCGGTCTGTCGAAAATTCTGGGACAGACCGTTACGGCTCGTCCTGACTCACGGTCGCGGTTCGGCGGCCCCGAGGAATTGGGGGAGGCCGGCGGAACGTACTCGCCCGTCGACTGCCTCGGCGTGGTCGCGGTGACAGAAAAAAGCGTCTATCAGTCAGCGGACGTGAAAGAGATCGCCCGCCAGATGTGGGTGCTCAGCGGCGGCTCCGGTCAGTTGATCAACGTCATCGAGGCCGTTGTGACGTTGCCCAACGCCGCCGACGCCCAGGCGCTCTTCACGAAGTTCACCGAACAGTGGAAGCGTTGTGACGGCACCACGGTGACCTCGCAAAACGGCACCACCGCGTACACCGACGACATCAGCGAGGTCAGCCTCGCGAATTCCGTCGCGACTGCGACGGTGTCGGACACGTCGTTCCTTGCCGACTCGCCAGCGGTGCGCTTGACCATGACCGGGGCCCATGCCCTCGGCGTCCGAGTTAACTGCGTCATCGAGGTGAAGGTCGGCTTCCTGGGTGGGCGAGGCGCGCCGCGGCAACAAGCGGGCGACGCCAGGAGCGCCGCAACCGACGTCACGCACGCCATCATGGACAAAATCAGTGCGGTGAGCTGACGCCGGAGCCGAAGGACGAAAAGTAGCCATGACCGCGAATCGTTGCCAGCGCGAATTGAACAGAGTCCGATCCGTCGTCGCCGGCCTGCTGATCGTCATGCTGGCCTCGGGTTGCACGCACGTGGTGCGGGGCACGGTGCGACCGGCACCGAACTTGAAGCCGCGACCGCTCAGCGGGCAGATGATGCAGGTGCTCCTCGATGACGCCGCGCTGTCGAAACTGCTGGACCAGCAGTTCAAAACCGATCCTTACCTGCGGCCATGGATCGGAAACCGCGGCGACTTGCGTAGCGCGTACGGAAAGCCGTCGCGTACAGACTGCCTGGGTGTAATTCAGGTGCAGGAAAAGGGCTCTTACCAGTCGGCGGATGTCAAGGATGTCGCGGGCGAAATCTGGTGGCACGAGGGCGGAAGCGCGAAGGTGATCAGCGTGACGGAAGGGATTGTCACGTTGCCCACGGCCGCGGACGCGAACGCTTTGTTCGCGAAGTTCACTGCGCAGTGGCAACAGTGCGACGGTGTGACCATGGATCTGCCGGGCGAGGGGCTCAGCTTGATCGACACGATCGGCGACGTACGCATTGCCAATTCTGTTCTTGCAGCAACGGTTTCGGTCAAGTCGAGCACGTCCGGCTACGACAAGGCCCGTCCGGAAGCGCGGGCGATCGGGGTCAGGGTGAATTGCCTTGTCGAGGTCGAGGTCGCCTTTTACAGTTCAGTGAGCCCGTCGGACCCAGGGTCGGCCGATGTCCACACCAGCTCTATCGACATCGCGCACATCATGATGGACAAAATCAGCGCGTTGACCTGAGCCTGAGCTCGGGATGCGGCTATACAGGCGCGTTGGCCGGCTGGAACGTTCCCGAGCTGTCGGCTTCCTCTTCCGCCCGGATCACGTGGACGACCGCGTTGATCAACGCCAGGTGGGTGAACGCCTGCGGGAAGTTGCCCAGCTGACGTCCGGTTCGCGGCTCGATCTCCTCGGCGTAGAGATGCAGCGGGCTGGCATAGGCCAGCAGCCGCTCGCACAGCCGCTTGGCGCGGGCGACCTCACCGATCTCGACCAGCGCCGACACCAGCCAGAACGAGCAGATGGTGAACGTGCCTTCCTCGCCCGTCAGCCCGTCGTCGGTCTCCTCGACCCGGTACCGCAGCACCAAGCCTTCCTGGGTGAGTTCGTCGGCGATGGCCAGCACGGTGTTGCGCACCCGGGGGTCGTCGGGCGGCAGGAATCGCGTCAGCACTACCAGCAGCAGCGAGGCGTCCAGCGCGTCGTCGCCGTAGCGCTGCGTGAACACCCCACGCGAGTCGACCCCGTGTTCGAGGATGTCGTTCTTGATCTCCTCGGCGATCTTCCGCCACTGCTGGGCGTAGCTGACTTCGCCCTGGCGCTCGGCCAGCTTCGCTCCGCGGTCCAGCGCAACCCAGCACATCACCTTCGACGAGGTGAAGTGCCGCGGCTCCCCGCGCACCTCCCAGATTCCGCGGTCGGGCTCACGCCAATGCTTGATCGCCTCTTCGACCTGCTTCTTCAGCACCGGCCACAGCGTCTCCGGGACTTGTTCGCGGGACTTGGCGTGCAGGTAGAAGGAATCCAGCACCGAGCCCCAGATGTCGTGCTGGTCCTGGTTATAGGCGCCGTTGCCGATCCGCACCGGGCGGGCGTGGTCGTAGCCGGACAGGTGATTGAGTTCCTCTTCGATCAGGCTGCGTTCCCCACCGACGCCGTACATCACCTGCAGCGGATGGCGTTCGTTGCTGTTGGCGCCGGACACGTCGGCGATGAACGCGAAGAAGTCGTCGGCCTCACGGTCCAGACCCAGCGTATAGAGCCCCCACAGCGCGAAGGTCGAATCGCGGATCCACGCATAGCGGTAGTCCCAGTTGCGTACGCCGCGCGGCGTTTCGGGAAGCGAGGTAGTGCTGGCGGCCAGCAGCGCGCCGGTGGGAGAGTACGTCAGCCCCTTCAGGGTGAGCGCGCTGCGCTGCAGGTAGGCCCGCCACGGGTGATCGGGGAAGTTGCCGATGTTGATCCACTGCCGCCAGCACTCGGTGGTCTGCCACATCTTGTCGGCGGCCTCTTCGTAGGTCTGCGGTGCCGGATGCTTGGTCCAGCTCAGCGCGACGAAGATGTCGTCGCCCTCCTTCATCCGGGTGCGTGCGCGTGCTTCCCGCCCTTCCAGGCCGATTCGCAGGTTGGTGGTCAGCCGCAGCGTCGGGTGAGCGTCGGGTTGCTTGCCGGCGCGCGCGACAGCCTCACCGTAGGCGTTGGCCGAGTATTCCCAGGTGGCGCCGATGCGGTGGTAGTCGAACGCCGGTTCGCAGCTCATCATCAACTCGACGGTGCCGCTGACGCAGCGCACCGTGCGCAGCAGGATGTGTTCGGCATCCCAGTCCATCGGGGTGCGGCGGTGTGTCCGGGATCGTCGGTCGATGTCGTGCCACTTGCCCATCACCAGCGCGTCGCGCACGATCAGCCACCCGGTGTGGGTCTGCCAAGTGGTCTCCATGATCAGGCTGCCGGGGAGGTAGCGTCGCGCCGACGGCACCGAGACCCCGTAGGGGCCCAACCGGAAATGACCGGCGCTGCGGTCCAGGATCGCGCCGAACACACTCGGCGAATCCGGACGGGGCACGCACAGCCACTCCACCGAACCGGCCGGCGATATCAGGCAGGTGGTCTCCCAGTCCGATAGGAAGGCGTAGTCGGCGATCGGCGGAAACGGGTTGCGCAGCGCCGAACTCGACGTGTAGGGCGTGGGCAAGCTGAAGTCGACGGCCGGCCCTGGCGCCGCATCGAGCGCCTCAGCGGCATCGACCTCGTCGACTGACGGGGCAGGGTCGGCAGGCTGGTCGGCGGGTTGGGCGTGCAGGACCATCCCGACATCATCATCTGTCGATGTGCCCGTCGTCCATTATTTGCGCCTGGCGTACCTGGGCGCGTGCTCGGACAGCGGGCCGATCGCCACCATGTAGCCGATGAATCGCCGCAGCGCCAGCGATTTAGCCACCGTCCGCACGGCTTGTGGCGGTTCCCGGTCGGCGTCATGGTCGTCCACCGCGACCGCGACCACCTTCGCGTGGATCAGCCGTTGCGCCCCCTGCAGGATCGCCGTCGGTACCCAGCGGCGCACCTGCACCCGGGCCAACTGCCGGGTCGATACCCGCTCCGCCCGCAGCGGGCCGGCCAGTATTCGCGCGGCGGCGACGGCGTCGGCGACCGCCAGGTTGATGCCGACTCCGCCGACCGGGGACATCGCATGGGCTGCGTCGCCGATGCAGAGCAACCCGTCGCAGTACCAACGACGAAGCCGGTTGAGTTGTACGTCAAGCAGTTTCACGTCGTCGAACGACTTCAAAGCATCGACGCGGTCGGCCAGCCAGGGCACCATGCTCACCAGCACGCTGCGCAAGGCCCCGATGCCCTGCGACCTCAGCTCGGAGTCGGTGCCCTTGGGAATGATGTAGGCGATCTGGTAGTAATCGCCCCGGTCGATCGTGACGACCCCGTGCCCGGCGTTGAACGTGCCGGCCAGTCCGCTCGGGTCGTCCGGGCGGCGAGGTATCCGGAACCACCACACGTCCATCGGAGCGCCGAATGCTCGCGGCCTCAGTCCGACCGCCGAACGCACGGTCGACGCGCGGCCGTCGCACGCCACCGTCAGCTCGGCGCGCATCTCGTTGACGGTGGCCTGCTCGGGGCCCTTGCCCGCGTTGTCACGGTAGGTGACGCCGACGATCCGGTTGCCGTCGCGAATCACGCCGGTCACCTCGGTGCTGCGCATCAACCGGAAACTGGGCTCGGCGTCGGCGGCAGCGGCCAGCAGCTCCAGGAAGTCCCACTGCGGCACCAGGGCGATGTGCTGATGCGCGCCCGGAAGTCGGGTCAGGTCGAGCTCGACGGGTTCGCCCTGCAGCCGCATCCGGACGGTGTCGATCAGGCGACGTGGAGTCTGGGCGAATTGCGCTCCCAAACCGAGTTCGTCGAGCAGGCGCAGGGTACTGGCGTGCACGGTGTCTCCGCGGAAATCGCGCAGAAAATCCGCGTGCTTTTCCATCACCGTGACTTTTACTCCGGCGCGGGCCAGCAGCAGGCCAAGCATCATGCCCGCCGGTCCGCCGCCGACGATCAGGCAGGTCGTGTGGTCGGCGGACGGCATTCGCCGATCTTGGCACATTGCTCAATGGCGCCGCTCCTCCTCATCGCTACGCTCTGCATCGTCGTCGGCGCAGCTTGCTGGTGCCGGGGCGACCAGCAGGATTAGGGTGAGGCCGGTGAACGGGTTCCTGAGTTGGTGGGACGGCATCGAGCTGTGGCTTTCCGGCCTCGCCTTCGTGCTGCAGGCCCTCTTGGTGATGCCCGTGGTGCTGCTGCTCGCCTACGTCGTGGCGGTAATGCTCGACCGCCTACTCGGCAAGGGCATCCAATTGATGCGCCGGGCCCGCCACGCCGACGAGGCGCTTGGGTAACCGGGATGCCTCGGTCACACGTGACGTTGGTTCTCGTCACGCTGGTCGTGCTGGTAATCATCGCGTGGTTGCTAACGCACTAAGCCACCAGCGCATTCTGTTAGGCTTCCCGCCATGCACGTAGCACCCGGCGCTGTGCGCTGCCATGCTTACGCGCTCGGCTACCGAAGTGGGGCCGAGAGGGTTCGCGCTATGTCTGATCTGCACTGTTGTCGCTGACCGAATAACCCGTGCGCGGTACGGCATGGACTTCGCGAATTCTCTTCCAAAGTTCCACGCGCCTTTTCGCAGCAACGGAAAGCAACGGACAGCTGTTCACAAGTCCCGCACCGGAAGGTCGTCAATGCCGCTGACGTTCAACATCGGGAGCGCACCGCGCCGACGCTGCCATTTCGCGGTCGTGCTCGCGCTGATCGTCAGCCTCGTCGCAGCGTGCGGCGGCGGTGCCAGCGACGTGGTCGGCGGCGGCGGACCGGCAGGCGCGGACACCAGCATCACGTTGGTCGCCTATTCGGCCCCGGAACCCGGGTGGAGCAAGGTGATACCCGCCTTCAACGCCTCCGAAGAGGGCAAAGGCGTGCAGGTGATTGCCTCGTACGGGGCATCAGGCGACCAGTCCCGAGGGGTCGTCGACGGTAAGCCCGCCGATCTGGTGAACTTTTCCGTCGAACCGGATGTCACCCGGTTGATCAAGGCCGGCAAGGTCGCCAAAGACTGGAATACCGACGTCACCGGGGGCATCCCATTCGGTTCGGTGGTGACATTAGTGGTACGCGCGGGTAATCCGAAAAACATCAAAGATTGGGATGATCTGCTTCGGCCCGGTGTAGAGGTTATTACGCCGAGTCCGCTGAGTTCGGGCTCGGCGAAATGGAATCTGCTTGCTCCGTACGCGGTGAAAAGCGGAGGCGGCAGGAATAGCCAGGCGGGGATTGACTTTGTGAACAAATTGGTGCGCGAACACGTCAAATTGCGGCCCGGATCGGGGCGCGAAGCCACCGACGTTTTCGTCCAGGGCAGCGGAGACGTGTTGATCAGCTATGAGAACGAGGCGATCGCCACCGAGCGGCAAGGTAAACGGATCGAACACGTCAACCCGTCGCAGACCTTCAAGATCGAAAATCCGCTGGCGGTCGTGACCACCAGCCCGCACCTGAAGGCCGCGATCGCGTTCAAGAACTTCCAGTACACGGCCGCAGCGCAGAAGGTGTGGGCTCAGGCCGGGTTCCGGCCGGTCGACCCGGCGGTCGCCGTCGAATTCCGGGACCAGTTTCCGGTGCCGGTGAAACTGTGGACCATCGCCGACCTGGGCGGCTGGGACACGGTCGATCCTCAGCTGTTCGACAAATCCAGCGGCAGCATCACGAAGATCTATATGCAGGCCACCGGATGACGGCCGCGGTAATCCCGGACCCCGAGGCGGTCCGGCCCGAGCTCGGCGCCGGCACTCCTGCCGGGCCCTCGGAGGCCCCCCACTCCGGTCCACCCCGCACCACGTCACTTCGGGTCGGTGTGGCGACGGTGTGGCTTTCGGTGATTGTGCTGCTGCCGATGGCCGCCATCGTTTGGCAGGCCGCGGGCGGCGGCTGGCAGGCCTTCTGGCTGGCGGTCACTTCGCATGCCGCGGTCGAGTCGTTCGAGGTGACGCTGACCATTTCGGCGGCGGTAACGCTGCTCAACACGTTCTTCGGCTTGTTGATTGCGTGGGTGCTGGTGCGCGACGACTTCTTCGGCAAACGGCTGGTCGACGTGATCATCGACCTGCCGTTCGCGCTGCCCACCATCGTCGCCAGCCTGGTGATGCTGGCCCTGTACGGGAGCAACAGCCCGGTGGGTCTGCACCTGCAACACACCGCGTGGGGCGTGGGCTTGGCGCTGGCGTTCGTCACGTTGCCGTTCGTGGTCCGCGCCGTTCAGCCGGTGCTGCTGGAGATCGATCGGGAGACCGAGGAGGCGGCGGCCTCGCTGGGCGCCAACAATCCCAAGATCTTTACCTCCGTCGTGCTGCCGGCGCTGACGCCGGCGTTGTTATCGGGTGCGGGGCTGGCGTTCTCGCGCGCGATCGGCGAGTTCGGCTCGGTGGTGCTGATCGGTGGCGCGGTGCCGGGCAAGACCGAGGTGTCGTCGCAGTGGATCCGCACCCTGATCGAAAACGACGACCGCACCGGTGCCGCTGCGATATCGATTGTTCTGCTTTCGATTTCGTTCCTGGTGCTGTTTGTCCTGCGCGTCATCGGCGCGCGTACCGCCCGGCGCGAGGAGGTGGCCGGGTGAACGTCTCGCCGCGGGTCCGCTACCTCATCCGATCGATCGCGTTGGCCTATATCTTTGTGCTGCTGCTCGTTCCGGTCGCGGTGATCCTATGGCGTACCTTCAAGCCGGGGTTTTACCAGTTCTACGACTGGGTCAGCACGCCGGCCGCCGTATCTGCGCTTAACCTGTCGCTACTTGTGGTGGCGATAGTGGTGCCGCTGAACGTGATCTTCGGTATTCCGACGGCATTGGTGCTCGCGCGCAACAGGTTTCGGGGCAAGGGTGTACTGCAGGCGATCATCGATCTGCCGTTCGCGGTCTCGCCCGTCATCGTGGGTGTCGCGTTGATCGTGCTGTGGGGATCCGCTGGTGCGCTGGGCTTCGTGGAGAAAGACCTGGGGTTCAAGATCATCTTCGGCCTGCCCGGCATCGTTCTGGCCAGCATCTTCGTCACTCTGCCGTTCGTGGTGCGCGAGGTCGAACCGGTCCTGCACGAATTGGGAACAGACCAGGAGGAGGCCGCGGCGACGCTGGGTTCCGGCTGGTGGCAGACGTTTTGGCGAATCACCCTGCCGTCGATCCGCTGGGGCCTGACCTACGGCATCGTGCTGACCGTTGCGCGAACCCTCGGCGAATACGGCGCGGTCATCATGGTCTCGTCGAACCTTCCCGGGACTTCGCAGACGCTGACGCTGCTGGTGTCGGACCGTTACAACCGGGGAGCGGAGTACGGTGCGTACGCGCTGTCTACGCTGCTGATGGGTGTTTCGGTGATCGTCCTGATCGTCCAAGTGGTTCTCGACGCACGCCGGGCGCGAGCGACCAGACAGGCCTGACAAGGAGATTCGCAGATGACCGAAATCGGCACCCGCCACGACGCCGGGGCTGGGCACGCCATCATCGTGCGTGACGCCTACAAGCACTACGGCGATTTCATCGCCCTGGACCATGTGGATTTTGTGGTGCCCGCGGGTTCGCTGACGGCGTTGCTGGGTCCAAGTGGTTCGGGCAAGTCGACGTTGTTGCGCGCGATCGCGGGACTGGATCGGCCTGACAGCGGCAGCATCACGATCAACGGTCGCGATGTGACCCGGGTGCCACCGCAACGGCGTGGGATCGGGTTTGTGTTCCAGCACTATGCGGCGTTCAAGCATTTGACGGTGCGCGACAACGTGGCGTACGGGTTGAAGATCCGCAAGCGGCCCAAGGCCGAGATCAAGCAGAAGGTCGACCACCTGCTGGAAGTGGTGGGGCTGAGCGGCTTTCATGCCCGCTATCCCAATCAGCTTTCCGGTGGTCAGCGCCAGCGGATGGCGCTGGCCCGGGCGCTGGCGGTCGACCCGGAAGTCCTGTTGCTCGATGAGCCGTTCGGGGCGCTGGACGCCAAAGTCCGTGAGGACCTGCGCAGTTGGCTGCGCCGGCTGCATGACGACGTGCACGTCACCACCGTGCTGGTCACCCACGATCAGGCTGAGGCGCTGGATGTCGCGGACCGGATTGCCGTTTTGAACAAGGGCCACATCGAGCAGGTCGGCAGTCCGACCGAGGTCTACGACGCGCCGGCGAACGCGTTTGTGATGTCGTTTTTGGGTGCCGTGTCAGCGCTTAACGGTTCTCTGGTGCGCCCGCACGACATTCGGGTGGGCCGGCGGCCCGACATGGCGATCGCGGGAGGTGACGGCACCGCGGATTCCATCGGGGTGGTGCGTGCCACCGTCGATCGCGTGGCGATGCTGGGTTTCGAGGTGCGCGTCGAGTTGACCAGTGTGCCAACGGGAAGCCCCTTTATTGCTCAGATAACCCGGGGAGACGCCGAGGCACTCGCACTGCGGGAAGGCGACACCGTCTACGTGCGGGCCACCCGGGTGCCGCCGATAGTCGGCGAGAGCAGCGTGGCCCGTGACGACGGCGCAGACGAGGACGAGACGAGTTTGACTACCGCGTGACGACCTATCCGTCGTCGGCGTCGTCGAAGAGGCGTGGAAAATAGGTTCCGTCGCGGTGCGCCGGGCCATGTCGTCACACCTGTCACTTATGTATCAGACAAGCGGGTCCTGGTGCATATTCCCTGTTCATTGTGAACTGGCGGCGTTCGGTGTGAATGTGGGGCGGGAATCCGCCCGCGGATTTGCGCCCAGGATTCACCCGCAAAGCCCAGGATTCACTCGCAAAGCCCAGAATTCACTCGGAAGCCCGAGACAAGGTCCGCAATGGGATACCGCGGGTGATATCGCTTTGCAAAACAACTGGACAAGTCCCCTAGGGACTGACTCGCTGATGTGACTGGCGTGCTATCCGGCCAACCCGCTCAGGCCGCGACGCGCTCCCCTTGAGCTTCGAGGGCCTGATCGAAGCGGTTCAGCACCGTCTCGGCCACCAGCCGATGTGCGCCCAGCGGTGCGGCCATGGCGATGCCGGTGTTGTCAGCGAAGCGCTGCACCCGGTCGGGCAATAGTCCAGGCGCCAGGAACCACGGCGCTATGACCACCCGGCGAGCGCCCTGGCGGCGCAACCTGCCCAACCCCTCCGCCAGCGAACGCTCCGGGCGCGCGGCGAACGCGGTCGTCACGCCGGCCCAACCGGTGCCTGCCAACAGTTTCGGAGCCACCCGCGCAGTGCGGGCATTTACCGCGGGATCGGATGTTCCGATCGCCACCACGATCACACCCAACGTCTCGTCGAACGGCGAAACCCCCAACTCCGCCACTCGCTCACGCAGCACCGATACCAACCGCTGGTCTTCACCCAGCACATCGGCCTGCCGGACCTCGAACCGCGGACTGCAGCCCGCGATCTGGCGGGGTATGTCAATGCGGGCGTGGTAAGCACTCGCCAACAGCAGTGGAGTGACCACTGTTGGACCACTAACCGAAGTAAGCACCTCGGCCAGACTGGGCGAACTGTGCTCCAAGAACGCGAGCCGCACGTCGAGGCCGGGACGCATCCGTGTCAGCCGGCCGGCCACAGCGTGTGCGTTGGCCGCCGACCGTGGATCCGCACTTCCGTGCGCGGTTAACACCAGGGCGGTCACGAGGCGTGCAACCCACATTCGGTCTTGGCCAGACCCTGCCAGCGTCCGCTGCGCGGGTCGGCGCCTTCGGCGGGCTTGGCCGTGCACGGAGCGCAGCCGATCGACGGATAACCTTCGTAGACAAGCGGATTGACCAGCACATCGTTCTCGTCGATGTAGTCCTGCATGTCCTCATCGGTCCAGGCGGCCAGCGGGTTCACCTTCACCAACTTGAACGCCTCGTCGAAGCTGATCAGCGGTGCGTTGGCGCGGGTCGGCGCCTCGACGCGGCGCAGGCCGGTCACCCAAGCCGAGTAGCCGCGCAGCGCCCTCGTCAAGGGGACCACCTTACGCAGGCGGCAGCACTCGCCCGGGTCGCGGGCGAACAAGTTCTTGCCCAACAGCTCGTCCTGCTGGGCGACGGTGTGCTCGGGGGCGATATTCAGCACCCGAATGTCGTAGACGGATTCGATCGCATCGCGGGTGCCAATGGTTTCCACGAAGTGATAACCGGTGTCCAGGAACAACACCGGTACGCCGGGCCGCACCCTGGCGGCCATATCCACCAGCACGGCATCCTGCATGTTCGACGCCACCACGTAGTTGCACGTGGCCCACCCGCGGGGGCCGTTGACACCGCCGAAGTTCTCCTCGGTCCAGCGCAGCAGTTCGGTGGCGTTGGCACCCTCGAGTTCCGCAGCGCCGCGCTTCGCCAGCTCGCGCAGCTGCGTCTCGGTGGGCCCAGTCGTCTCGCCGCTCATCGCAGGTCGTCCTCGTCAGCGCGAATTGCCCACTGCGCGAAGCGCTCACCTTCATCGCGATGCTTGAGAAAGTTGCGTACCACGCGATCGATGTAGTCGCCCAACTCGTCGCTGGTGACCTTGTGTTGGCGCAGCTTTCTGCCGAAACCGCTATCCAGGCCGAGGCTGCCGCCCAGATGCACCTGGAAGCCCTCGACCGAGGCGCCATCACCGTCGTCGACCATCTGGCCTTTGAGCCCGATGTCGGCCACTTGAATTCGGGCACACGAGTTCGGGCAGCCATTGATGTTGATGGTGATCGGCACGTCGAGCGTCGCGTTGATGTCCTCCAGCCGGCGCTCCAGCTCAGGCGCCAAAACCTGTGCCCGGCCCCGAGTTTCGGCGAACGACAACTTGCAGAACTCGATCCCTGTGCATGCCATGAGATTCCGGCGCCACTGCGACGGCCGCGACTGCAGCCCAAGACTTTCCAGGCCGGCGACTGTCTCGTCCAGCTTGTCGTCGGGTATGTCCAGGATGACAAGCTTCTGATAGGGCGTGAACCGGATCCGGTCCGACCCGGCTCGCTCGGCCAGGTCGGCCACCGCCGAGAGAATAGTGCCGGAGACTCGTCCGGCGATCGGGGCCACCCCGATGGCGTTGAGCCCGTTCTTCAGCCGCTGCACCCCGACGTGATCGATCGGATGCTTGAGCGGTTTGGGGGCCGGGCCGTCGATCAGCGGACGCTTGAGGTACTCGGTTTCCAGAACTTCACGGAATTTTTCTATACCCCAGTCCTTGACCAGGAACTTCAGTCGCGCCTTGGACCGCAGCCGCCGGTAGCCGTAGTCGCGGAACACCGAGGTCACCGCCGCCCACACCTCAGGCACCTCGTCCAGCGGCACCCAAGCGCCGACCCGTTGGGCCAGCATCGGGTTGGTCGACAGCCCGCCGCCGACCCACAGGTCCAGGCCGGGCCCATGTTCGGGATGGTTGACGCCGATGAACGCGATGTCGTTGATCTCGTGCGCCACGTCCTGCAGACCGGAGATTGCGGTCTTGTACTTGCGCGGCAGGTCGGCGAAATCGGGCTGTCCGATGTAGCGGCGGACGATCTCCTCGAGGGCCCAGGTTGGGTCGAGCACCTCGTCGAGCGACTCACCGGCCAGCGGCGAGCCCAGGACCACGCGCGGGCAGTCGCCGCACGCCTCGGCGGTCTGCAGGCCGACCTCGGCCAGCCGCCGCCAGATTTCAGGGACGTTTTCCACCTCGATCCAGTGCATCTGCAGGTTCTGCCGATCGGAGATGTCGGCGGTGTCGCGTCCGAACTCGGTCGAGATCTGGCCCACCGTGCGCAGCGCCGCGGTGGACAGCGCGCCGCCGTCGCAGCGCACCCGCATCATGAAGTACTTGGCTTCGAGCAGGTCGGCGTTCTCGTCGCCGGTAAACGAGCCGTCGTAGCCCTCCTGGCGCTGGGTGTACAGGCCCCACCAGCGAAAGCGGCCGCGCAGATCGGATTTCTCGATGCTGTCGAATCCGTTTTTGGCGTAGGTGTTCAGGATGCGGTCCCGCACCTCGAGCGGCGCGCCAGCCTGCTTCATCTCCTCGTTGGCGTTGAGTGGATCGCGACTTCCCAGCGCCCACTGGCCCTCATCACGGGTTTTACTTCGTGCCCCAGCGGGACGAGCTGTGGTCATACGGGTGTTCTCCTTCGCGAACATTCGCAGGCGTGACGGCGCACCTCACCGGTTCTGATGTCGGCGGCGCAGATCCGGCGGCCAGCTGGTCGTACAGGTGGGCTGATCTACGACATCAAGGGAGACAGCAACAGCTACAAACGCGCTTGAGATCGATATGCCGCCGCGCCACCAAGGCGATACGCAAGTTGGGATTTGCGGCGGTCACGGATGCCATTCTGCCATGGATGACGGCCAACGTTGCAACCAGGTCAAATTTCTGCTCATAGTGATTAAAATTACCGGCTAACTCTGGGTGGTTAGGTAAACAAAGCCGGGAATCTGCTGGGAACTATGGCGACTTCCCGTCATAGGATGATTTGGCATGACCCTTCGCGCGGCACCGGTTGATCTGCCCGGCGCGCAGCCGACCCCTGGGGCTCCGTTTGGCGTGTACGTGCACGTGCCGTTCTGCATCACCCGTTGCGGCTACTGCGACTTCAACACCTACACCCCGGCTGAGCTGGGCGGGGTCAACCCGGACGCCTGGCTGGAGGCACTCCGAACCGAGCTCGGGCTGGCCGCCGCGCGGCTGGACGTGCCGGCCGTGGACACCGTGTTCGTCGGCGGGGGGACGCCATCGCTGCTGGGTGGTGAGCGTCTGAGCAGGCTGCTCGACATGGTGCGGGATCACTTCGACTTGGCCCCGAGCGCCGAGGTCACCACGGAGGCCAACCCCGAGTCGACCGGGCCGGAGTTCTTCGCGGCCATCCGTGCGGCCGGCTACACGCGGGTGTCGCTCGGCATGCAGTCGGTGGCCCCGCGCGTGCTGGCCACCCTCGACCGGGTGCACTCGCCCGGCCGGGCGGTCGCGGCGGCCCGCGAGGCGATGGCCGCGGGCTTCGAACATGTCAACCTCGACTTGATCTATGGCACCCCAGGGGAGTCCGACGACGACCTGATCCGCTCTGTCGACGCGGCTGTCGAGGCAGGGGCCGACCACGTGTCGGCGTATTCCCTGCTCGTCGAGCAGGGCACCGCCCTGGCCCGCCGGGTCCGCAGCGGCGAGCTGGCCGCTCCCGACGACGACGTCCTTGCGCATCGCTACGAATTGGTCGAGGACCGGCTGTCCGCCGCCGGATTCAGCTGGTACGAAGTCTCCAACTGGTCCCGGCCGGGCGGACAGTGCCGCCACAACCTCGGCTACTGGGACGGCGGGCAGTGGTGGGGGGCGGGGCCGGGCGCGCATGGTTTCATCGGCGCGACGCGGTGGTGGAACGTCAAGCACCCCAACGGCTATGCGGAGCTACTGGCCGACGCGATGCTGCCCGTCGCCGGCTTCGAGCAGCTCGGGGCGGAAGCGCTGCACACCGAGGAGGTGATGTTGAAAACCCGGCTGCGCCGCGGGCTGCCAGTGGCGCCGCTGGGGGCGGACGAACGCGAACGCGCGGCGGCTCTGTGCGCTGACGGGTTGCTGGTGACCGAGGACGACCGACTCGTCCTCACGCCCCGTGGTCGGCTACTGGCCGACGCCGTGGTGCGCACCCTGCTGGGGTAACCGCGCCTGGTTTCAGCTGATCGGGAACCAATGCCCGACCAGGCGAGAGATTTCGATATACAGCGGGATTCCGATCGTAACGTTGTAGGAAAACGTCAAACCCAGCGATGCGGCCAGCGGCAGGGTGGGGCTGGCCTCCGGGATGGCTAGGCGCTGGACCGCGGGCACGGCGATGTAGGACGCCGCGCCGCACAGCACGGCGAACAACACGTAGGTTCCGGGCTTGAATCCCGTGTTGGTGACGTAGGCGTAGCTATGGGCGACGATAATGCCAATCGTCGCAAAGAGATTGGGCGCCAGCAGACCGAAGGCGATGAAACCCCAGCCCGCCGAACGCAAGTCCTTCAACTTCCGCGCAGCCGTCATGCCCATCTCGAGCAGGAAGAGACAAAGCACGCCCTGGAATGCCAACACGAAGAAGTTGTCGTCGTCGTGAATGACCTTCTCGCCCTGCAGGCCACTGACCAGGCCGATGATGATGCCGCCGAGGAGGAGGACAAGCCCGGGGTTGAGGAAGACTTCCTCAAACAGCTCACGGGAGAAGACACGTGGTTTCTTGCCGGTCTCGACTTGCTGCCACTCCGAAAGCTCCACCTCTTCCAGCGAAAGGTCCAGCTCCAGCGCACTCTCGTTCTGGCTGTCGAGGCTCTCGCCCTCGGCAGGTCGGGTGGCTGCCCCCGGTCCGACCCCTGCCTTGACCGGCCGCATATAACCGGGCTCGTCCGGCATGAACCCCGTCTCGTCCAGACCTCGATGGCGTAGCCGCGCAACCAGGTACAAGGCCACGAGGCAACCGGGAATCTCCATGACCGCCAACATGACTGGCATGTAGGCGTTGAATGCGATGCCGACGCTGGTCAGCACGGCGACACAGGTGGCAAAGGTCCCCGCCGAGTCTGACCCGTAATACCCTGCGACCGTCGCCTTATCGATGCGCCGCATGCTACTTAAGCGGCTCAGTAGCACGTAGGCCAAACCCCCGATCAGGAAGTTCAAGACGAAGCCGAGGATCACGAAGCCGGCGATGTTGTCGATGTCCGCAGGCTTGACCCTGGCGAGCTCTTCACCTCCGTGCCAGCCGATGGCCAAAAGCAGGTACATGGTCAGCCCCTGATAGATCACATAGGGGAATTCGAACCGAACCTTGAGGATGGGGATCAGAAAGCCGAAGTAGAAGAAGAGCAAGAGTGGCTTGAACAAATTGTGGGTAAGGTTGTGCCAAAACTCTTGCAGCATATAGCCTTCCCTCCTCGGTGCGGCCGCCAAGGAAGCACCGAACAGGCGGGGCGACCATGAATATCCAGACGGATCTCCGAAACTTAGCCCTGCTTACTCCAACCCGCCACTCGAGAAACCGCCCAGGACTTGCTCGGGCGGCCAGGCGCAACCCCCGGCGCTGTTAGCGCGACGACCGAACAGTTTGCCGACGCTAGGCCGCTTACTTGGCCGTCGAAACCAGCGACGGCCGGACCCCGGCTCCACGCCTGCGATGTGTCACCGACTGCCATGCCGACGGCGAGTAGTGCACCGTCGTTTCCTCGAAGCCGTCGACCCTCGAAACCGTAAGCACGCCAGTCTCTTGGTTGATGTTGAGCTCGTCCCCGTCGGCCGCCGCGATTTCTTCGCCGCTCGAGAGCCGGATTACGAACATGGTTTGTCCTCTCGATCGAGTACGTTGCTAGGTCTTCAATCCGGTGGTAGCTGGCGGGCCTGGAATCGGGCCGGACCGGCGACCGTTAAGAGTGCGTTAATCCTGTCCCCCGAGCCACTCCTTCCCCGAGCCAGCCGGACGGGCGCGCCGCACACTCGTCCGACGAATGTGCGTCACGCGTGATGTTAGAAGAACTCCGGAGACTGCGGTCGGGCGTCGCCTAGCGGTTAGGTAAACGGTCAGGAAACGTTTGTCCTCCGGTAGTCGCCGCGATGACCGGATTGGTCCACCCGCCCGCCGCTGCTGCCTGCCGAAACGGGGAGCCGCTGGGCGCGGAAGCGGCCGGACGAAGCAGGACGCGCCCGACCGCCGGACGGGGTCCGCCCTTTAATTCCACGCGAGATTTATCCGGATCTGTCCAGGTCGGGGCCCTCAAGCGGAACAGGCTGCGCAAAGTTTCATAGGTTAGGCTACATTTACTAGCTGTGACCGAGGTCAGCGTCAAGACGGGTGCTGTGGGCACCGCGACACCGTCGATTCCACTGCCCGCCCACATCGACCCTGCCGACCTGGCAGCCGAGCTGGCCGCGCTGCTGCCTGAGCGGGGGGGCGAGGAATACCTGCTCTACGAGAACGGCGGCGAATGGGTTCTGGCCACCGGTGTAGTGGCGATGGTCGAGTTGGACAGCGACGAATTGCGGGTGGTTCGCGACGGCGTAACCCAGTGCCAACAGTGGTCGGGGCGGCCGGGGCAGGTGTTGGCCGAAGCCGTGGACCGGTTGCTGCTGGAGACCGATCAGGTCTTTGGCTGGGTCGCCTTTGAATTCGGCGTCTACCGCTACGGGTTGCAGGAGCGGCTGGCGCCAAAAACCCCGCTGGCACGCGTCTTTTGGCCGCGCACCCGAATCGTGGTGACCCGGGAGGCGGTTCACCTTGTCGGGGCTGACGATGACGTCTGTGAGACCGTTCGCCGGCTTATCGGCGACGGTGTGCGCAATCTGTCGAGCGCGCGCGCGGTTGACGTGACGGCCGACTCGTCCGGCTATCGCGATCGCGTGGCGGCCGCAGTCCGTGAGATTGGACGCGGCGACTACCACAAGGTGATCCTATCCCGTTGTATCGAAGTGCCTTTCGCGCTCGACTTCCCGTCGACATACCGGCTGGGCCGTCACCACAACACGCCGGTGCGGTCATTCTTGTTGCGGCTGGGTGGTATTCGCGCCCTGGGATACAGCCCGGAGCTTGTTGCCTCCATTCACCACGACGGCGAGGTGATCACCCAGCCGTTGGCGGGGACTCGTCCGCTCGGTCGTGGCCGGGTGCGCGACCGTCAGGCTCGTGACGAGCTGGAGTCGAACTCCAAAGAGATTGTCGAGCATGCTATTTCGGTGCGTAGCTCGCTTCAGGACATCAGCGAGATCGCTGAGCCGGGCACCGCGGCCGTCACCGATTTCATGACGGTGCGCGAGCGGGGGAGTGTGCAGCACCTCGGCTCCACGATCAGTGCGAAGCTGGACCCGTCGAGCGACCGAATGGATGCGCTGGAGGCGCTCTTTCCAGCGGTCACCGCCTCGGGCATCCCGAAAGCGGCAGGTGTCGAAGCGATCTTGCGCCTCGACGAAGGCCCGCGCGGTATGTATTCCGGTGCGATCCTTACCGTTTCGGCCGACGGTGGCCTGGACGCGGCGCTGACGCTGCGGGCTGCCTACGAATGCGACGGGAAAACCTGGCTGCGAGCGGGGGCCGGCATCATCGAAGCATCGCAAACGGAGCGGGAATTCGAGGAGACCTGCGAGAAGTTGTCCACCCTCGCGCCGTATCTCATTGCGCGTCGCTAGCCGCAGTTCGCAGCGCCGGTTCCGAGGATTGCACCAGGTAGTCGGCAAGTACCCGGCTGACCAACGACTCGATGGTCGATTCGATCGATGACGCAAGGGTGGCGGTGACGGTCGCCACGGCTTGGGTGCGGAACCGGACCAGCATGGTGATCAACTCGGCGATCTCGGCGTCTGCGGGCAACGGCTCACCCGGCTTGATGCGGTCCTGGACATGTTCGGCGCCGGCGCGCACCAGCATGTCGCTGATCTCGTCGATCTTGGGCAGGATCTGCTCGTGCAGATCGATCAGCTTGTCCGTGCTGATGCCGTAGCCGCGGATCTCGTTGAACGCCTCAATGAGTTTGGGCCTGGTGATGGTGGCTTGTTCACCTTCGACCCGGATCACCTGCAGCGCCAGCAGCCGCTCGAACGCGCGCGCGTCGTTGACGAGTCGCTTGGCTTCGAAGAGCGGCATCGTCTGCGGCTTCTCGGTGGTCCAGGTGCCTACGATGGCCGTCTCCAGGCCCAGGACGTCGCCGAGGTTTCTTCCCTCCTCCCACGCGCTGAGCATTT
The DNA here is from genome assembly GCF_059812725.1 of Mycobacterium sp. NGS41. Classification (NCBI taxonomy): domain Bacteria; kingdom Bacillati; phylum Actinomycetota; class Actinomycetes; order Mycobacteriales; family Mycobacteriaceae; genus Mycobacterium; species Mycobacterium sp. NGS41. The sequence goes on along the minus strand of NZ_JCALDF010000013.1, from coordinate 97,385 downwards.
CCCGGACATGCGCGATGTTGTATCCGCGGTCCAGCATCGAGGTGATCAGGCGCAGCCGGGTCAGATGAGTGTCGTTGAATAATGCGATGCGGCCGACACGCAATGGGGGAGGCAGCAATCCGCGATCGCGGTAGACCCGGATGTTACGGGTGGTGGTGCCGGCCAGCCGGGCCAGGTCGTCGATCCGATACTCGCCGGACGCCGCGATGTCTTGCGGATGGCTGGCCGCCGCGTCGAATAGCTGTGCCACCGCGGTCTCGACGAACTCGCGGAACTCGCGCGATTGGCGCCGCAGCCGGTTGGGCGCGCGTCGCACGTTGTGCAACACGCTGCCGATCGTGCCGGGCTCGGGTCGTGCTGGTCGGTCGGGGGCCATGGGATTATGCGGCGTCAAGCGGACGAGGTGACCAAGACGGAGGCGTCGTTGGCGACCGCGTCGTAGTCCGAATAGCGGAAATCGCGCATCTGCCGAAGATACTGGGTCGCGGTTCCGGGATACATGGAGGCGTTGAATCCGTCTTTGGTCAAATACCAACTTCGGCATCCCGACATCCAGGTCGTCTTGGTGAGCCGTCGCTGGATGCGCTCGTTGTGGCGTCGTTGGGTCTCTGCGCGCACATCGAGATAGCGCAGATTGTTGTCCAGGATTGTGCTGATTCCGCGCGCCACGTAGTCGAGTTGACCTTCTATGTAGACCAGCAGCGAGTTGTGGCCGGGACCGGAGTTCGGTCCGGTCATGAAGAACAGGTTCGGGTACCCGTGCGCGTTGATGCTCTTGTAAGCCTGTGCGCCGTCGGCCCATTCGGTGGCCAGCGACCGGCCGCCGAGTCCGGTCACGGGGAACGGAGGCCCGGTCAGGTGGACGTCGTAACCGGTGGCGAACACGATGCAGTCGAGGTGGTGTTCGATGCCGTCGCTGGTGCGGATGCCGGCGGGACTCAGCGTCGCGATCGGCCAGTCGATGAGTTTGCAGTTGGCGCGCTGCAGCGCGGGGTAGTAGTCGCTGGAGACCAGCATGCGCTTGCAGCCCGGCGCGAAGTCCGGCGTCAATTGACGGCGCAGCCACGGGTCTTTGACCTGCGCGCGGATGTGCGCTTGGCCAAGCCGGGCGACCAGCGAAGTGAGCGGGGTGTTCCATACCATCGCGGCAGCGGTGACTTCGTGTCCCCAGAACAGTATTTGCCGGGCAAGTTGTTGGGTAGCGGGGACTTTGGCGAACAGCGCCTGCACCGCGGGTGGCGTGGCGACGTCCAGGCGGGGCAGCACCCAGCCGGGCGTGCGCTGAAAGACCTTGACGAAGCCGGCCCGCTTGACGAGTTCGGGAATGATCTGGATCGCGCTGGCGCCGGTACCGATGACGGCGACGCGCTTGCCAGTGAAGTCGTAGTCCGAATCCCAACGGGCGCTGTGAATCTTGTGCCCCTCGTAACTGTCCAATCCGCGAATGTCCGGGAAGTTGGCGTCCGACAACGGTCCAGACGCCAGCACGACGGTGCGAGCACGAAAGCGTTTGCGGGTCTTCGTCGTTGCGGTCCACACACCGGCGCCCTCGTCGAAGGTCAGCCCGGTGACCTCGTGACCGAACCGGATGTGACGACGAATGTCGAATCTGGTCGCCATTTCCTCGATGTGCCGGTAGATCTCTGGGGCGGGGGAGTACGTTCGCGACCACGTCGGGTTTTTGACGAACGAATACGAGTACAGCAGCGACGGTACGTCGCAGCTGGCGCCCGGATACCGGGTGTCGCGCCAGGTCCCGCCTACCCGGTCCGAGCGTTCCAGGATGACGGCATCGTCGATCCCGGTTTCGGCCAATCGAATCGCCGCCCCGAGCCCGCTGAAACCGGCACCGACGATCAGTGTGGCGTAGACGCGTTCGCGTGCCATCGTCACGCCGCCGGCTTGTGAGTCAGTTCCCGCGACCAGCTGGGCATCGGCCGCAGCAGCGGTTTGGGATAGAAGTCCGACAGCCAGACCATGGAATTGGCCAGCAGTTGGTAGGGGTGCCGCGGGTTGACCACCCACATACCGTGTCGCTTGAGCAACTTGTAGGTGGGGACCCGGCGGGTGCGTTCGCCGCGCTCGCCGAGTTGCTTGAAACGGTTGACCGCGTTGAACAGTCGTTCGGGTTCCATGCCCATGCCGGCCATTTCGTTGCGCACGCGGTTGAGCAGCGGCACGTACATCACCACTCCCAGAATCAGGGCCGGCGAGGCGAAGCGGCCGACGAATTCGATCGCCAGCCGACGCGCGGTAGCGTGGCCGATCATCTCCAGCACCTCGAAATCAACTGCGATATGCCGCGATTCGTCGTTATTGATCTTTTCGAATACCTGGTGGCAGACCGGATCCTCCACGGATTCCAGCAGGAACTTCAGCAGCGCACCATCCAGTGCCACCTCCAGCATCGGGATCACGGTGCCCAGGACGGACAGCGGCATGTCGTCGGCGAAGGTGTCCAACCACTCGATGGCCAACCGGATGTTGACGTTGGGTTCCGGGATCTCGCCGTCCTTCAGCATTCCCCAGCGCTTCATCAACGCCAGCTCCGCATTGGCGTGGCGTTGTTCCTCGGCGTGGAAGTACCGGTAGATCTCGGCGATGGTCGGATTGGGTGCCTTCTTGGCCAGCGCCGCGAAGCCGCGAGCGCCGATATTCTCGATCCAGCAGAGGTCGGCCATGAACGCCTTGAGCTTCGGACGGAACTCGGGCCGGATGGTATCGGCGCCGGGTGCCTCCCAATCGATATCGGCGAGCGCCCACTGGCGATCCTTGATCTTGGCGAGCATGGCTTCCATCTCGATGGCCACCTGCAGCTCCTTCCGTTTCGACGGGTGATCAGTGCCTGTTCACCCGGGATACCAGGCCAACTACGCGCGTGAATGACTGTGGAGCAAGACGTTTGACGTTCCAGCCGACCTTGGCGTCGAGTTGCGGCATGCAATAGAGTTCACCGCGGTCATGTGCGTCCAGGCATATCCGCGCCACTTTGGCTGCCGAGAACCCGGTCCAGCGCATCAATCTCGTAGCCAGTTCGCTGGACTCCTCGGTGATCCGGCCCGATCCGACGATATTGGTTTTCACGAAGGTCGGGCACAGCACCGTGACTCTGACTGCGGTGCCGGATAATTCGGCCGCCAGGGTCTCCGACAGCGATAGCACGCCGGCTTTGCTGACGTTGTAGGCGGCCATTCCCGGAGCTGCGCCGAACGCCGCCGCCGAGGCGACGTTGATGATGCCGCGCGGGGCATGAGACGTGCCGGCTTCACGCAGAATCGGGGTGAATACGTGGCACCCGTGAATGGGTCCCCACAGGTTGATGCCCAGGGTCCACAACCAATCGTCCAACGGCACATCGCCGATGGCGGCGCCACCGGCACCGACGCCGGCGTTGTTGATCACCAGGGTGGGCGGTGCGCCGAACCAGGCCTGCGACTGCTCGGCCAGGTCGCACACGTCGTCGAATCGGGATACGTCGCAGCGGATCGCCACCGCTTTCGCACCCTGTTCGACGATCGCGTCGGCTGTGTTTTGTGCTGCGGCTTCGTCGATGTCACTGCAAACCACCGCGCCATCGCGGCGGCCCAGTTCGATGGCGAACGCAGCGCCGATCCCGCTGCCGGCGCCAGTCACCACTGCCGAGGCGCCGCGACTGGTTTTGGCCTTGTTCAGCAGCTTGTCCAGCGGCCCGAGCACCATCAGCCCGCCTCGGTGGAGAGTGTGCGCGCATCCTGCAGCGCGTGGGTGATGAACCGGGCGACGTAAGCCATCGCCTTTGCGGCCTCGGGGGTCATCTTGGGTAATGCCTGGAAGACGTGCACCTGATGAGGCCACACTTGCAGTTCGCACCTTCCGCCTGCGGTCTGGATGTCCGCGGCGAGCCGGCGCGCATCCTCTTGCAGCATTTCGGCGCCGCCCGCTTGGATCAGGGTCGGCGGAAGCGGCGGCCCGCCGGCCACGTCGAGCGTCAGGCGGCGGTGGATGGGATCGATGCCGGAGTGGTACAGGCCCACCAGACGGGCGGCCGTCGCGGCCCGAATGGCCGGATCGCGCCGGATCTGTTCGCGCGCGAGCGAGAGCGCGAAGGTCAAGTCGATGAGCGGCGAAAACAACGCCAGCGCGGCAGGGGGATTCGCGGCGACCTCGGGCTGCAGCAGCATGTCTACCGCAAGATGGCCACCCGCCGAATCACCGGCAATAACAATCTGTTTCGGCGGCACACCACGCGTTTCCACCAGCCAGTCCCAGCCCGCTCGGACGTCGTCGGACGCGGTGGGGAAGCGATAGCGTGGTGCCAGCCGGTAATCGATGCTGAAGACCGGCAGGCCGGTCAGCGACGACAGCCATGACGTCAGCCGTCGATGGGTTTTCGGCGAACACACGGCGTAACCGCTGCCGTGTACGTAGTAGATAGTTTCCCCGCCCGTCGACGAGCGCGAGGCTTCGCTCGTTGGGGTGCGCGGACCGTACACCCATTCGCCCTTGACCCGTCGTCCGTCGGGCAGCGTTGTGTCGACGTGTTCGACGCGGGCACCCGCCAGCGAAGGACCGAATGTGCTCATGACCCTGGCGATGAGCTGCCGCGACAGCCAGATCCCCCACGCCCGCTCCGGTGGGATCAGCCCGCTCAGTGGCCGCAATGTGTACGTACTGACCGCTGCCGCGCCACGGGAGCGCAGTGACCCCCGGGCCGGGACGACGTCGTCCATGCGACGCAGTCAATCGCAAATGGTGACATTAGTCAATGGCAGGTTTGGCCGTTTCTGACGAGAACCTATCGGCAAAGTGGGGTGCCGGCTGCTTGAGGTGGTGCTATACAGCGGCGGTGCTGCTAATCACCGGACCATCGGGAAATGTGGGACACGAGCTGGTCGAAGTGTCGCGCGCAAATCCTCCCCAAACGGAGTGGCGAGTGGCCGGTCGGCATCCCGACCAGCTCGCCGAGCGACTGGCAGGGCAGGCTCAGGTCTGCGGGTTCGATTTGTTCGACCGCGCCACCTGGGCGGGCACGCTGGACGGCGTTGAGACGATGTTCTTGCTGTTCACGCTGCCGAGCAATCGGGCGGCACGCACCTCGGTGCTGCCGGTTGTCCAGGCAGCCCAGCGGGCCGGGTGTCGCCACGTCGTGTATGTGTCGGTGTTCGGCGCCGACCGGGCCCGTTTCATTCCGCATTACAAGGTCGAAGCCGCACTGCGCGCGAGTTCGATGACCTCGACGATCCTGCGGTGCAGTTTCTTCATGCAGAACCTGCACCGGATGATCTCCTCCCACGGCACCGACATCGTCGAACGCGGCGAGTTGTTCATTCCGGCCGGCAAAGGGTTTACCAGTTTCATCGATGCCCGCGCCGCCGCGGAGGTGGCCGCGCTGGAGTTGACTGACCCGGCGTCCCACCGCGACAAGACCTACCACCTCACCGGTGCGGTGGCGTTGAACATGTCTCAGGTCGCAGAACGCCTCACCCAAGCAATGGGATTTCAGGTTACCTACACCCACCCCGGTCTGCTGCATTTCGCCGCCCGACTGCACGGCCGCGGGGTCGGCTGGGACAGCATAGGTTTCATGGCGGCGGTCTACACGCTGACCCGGTTCGGCCAAAACCAACCTCTGACCAACCAGGTGGCCCAACTGTTGGGTCGCCCACCACGCAGCCTCGAGCAGTTCCTGCATGACAGCGCTTGGCGTTGGCACGAACGCGCCTGGACCTGAGCCGCCGCTGGGTCTGCACACCATGCGGGTTCGAGCGGCCTGTCCTCAGGTACGTCAACACGGGCGCGACGATCCTGAAGACGCCAACCGCCAAATGGCCTTGCGCAATTAGGTATTCAAGTACGGCGGTTTGCTGCTACCAGCTTGGGGCAATCGTTTCCCTCTCCGTGTGTCCATGCGCCCGAATTCCGTCGATGTTGACAATGCTCACAAATTCACTAATGTGAGCAGCGTATACATTCAAGCGAGGGAAGAAGCAGGCATGTACGCGATCACGCTCAACGGATTCGGTGGCCCCGACGTGATGGCGTGGGCACAGGTCGACGACCTACCCGCCCCGGGTCCCGGCGAGGTTGCCATTGATGTGGTGGCCGCCGGAGTCAACCGTGCCGATGTGATGCAACGGCAAGGGTTTTATCCCCCTCCGCCCGGCGCCAGCGACACCCTCGGTCTTGAGATCTCTGGTGTCATCGCCGAAGTCGGTTCCGACGTTGGAGATTGGCGCTCGGGTGATGAGGTGTGCGCGTTGTTATCCGGTGGCGGTTACGCCGAGCGGGTGAACGTGGCGGCCACTCAGGTGCTGCCGGTGCCCGACGGTGTAAGTGTGACCGCGGCGGCGGCGCTGCCCGAGGCCGCGGCCACCGTCTGGTCGAATGTGGTGATGACTGCGGGTCTGCGCAGTGGGCAGGTGGTCCTCATTCACGGTGGCGGCAGTGGCATCGGTACGCATGCCATCCAGGTGGGTCGGGCTCTGGGCGCTCACGTAGCGGGCACGGCCGGATCGCAATTCAAGTTGGACCGCTGCCGGGAGCTCGGGGCGCAGACGTTGATCAATTACCGCGACCAGGATTTCGCGAAGGTCGTGACCGAAGAGCTCGGTGGTGCGAACGTCATTCTCGACATCATGGGCGGCAGCTACCTGCAACGCAATGTCGAAGCCCTGGCGGAGGATGGGCACCTGACGATCATCGCGCTGCAGGGCGGGGCCAGCGCGGAGCTCAATCTGGGGCTGCTGTTGTTCAAGCGGGGATCGGTGCACGTGAGCAATCTGCGGCGCCGTCCCCAGAACGGCCCTGGGTCCAAGGCTGAGGTCATTTCCGCACTGCGGCAACGTTTGTGGCCACTGATCGCCGATGGCGCCGTCGCGCCGGTGGTTTCCGCTGAAGTGCCGATCACCGATGCCGGCGAGGCGCACGCGTTGCTGGATTCGGCGAAGTCCGTCGGCAAGGTGGTGCTGACGGTGGGTCAACCCTAGCCGCGGCTCACTCGGCTTGTTCGGGCCGTTGCGGCGGATTTTGAACCGCTTCGGCCGGGACGGCGCTGGCCGGCCATAGGTGTTGGGGTGGCATTAACGGGAATCTGGAGCGCTGCGCGCACCGCTGCCCGGACCCTTTTGGAGACGGCCCGCGTGGAGGAGGCGTCCAACTTGCCGTCGAGGTGTAGAAAAGCCAGACCGTGGACCAGGGCCCACATGGCTGTCGGCATCGCGTCCGGATCAGCAGCGGGAAGCACTTGCTGCACAATGGAGTTGAGATATTCGTGGATTGCTTCCACTGCCGCTACCCGGTCGGGGGCGTTGGGATCGCACGGCTCACCGAACATCACCCGGAACAGCCCGGGTCGCGTGAGTGCGAACTGCACGTAGGCCACCGCGATGTCGGCGAGGTCGTCGGCCGAATTCGGCGCGGGACACGCCTTGGCCAATGCTTCGCCCAGTTCGCGGTAGCCCACGGCGGCCACGGCGGACAATAGCTCGTCGCGAACGGCGAAATGGCGGTACGGAGCGGAGGGTGATACTCCGGCGCGTCGTGCCACCGCGCGGAGCGACAGGTCGGCCGCCCCACCTTCCTCGAGAAGGTCGATGGCGGCACGCACCAGCGCAGCGGGAAGATCGCCGTGGTGATAGCGCGTGGACGACATTGGCATATCTGAACCTACCGGGTGTTGACACTGTTTACATTCCGGATGATGTTAGCACTGCTCATTAACTGTGCGCGAGGACAACACGGGGTTCGCAATATTAGGACCTTGGCTTCAAGGACCGCCCCGTTGACGCCGCGACCATCGATCGCTAATGTGAGCGCTGTATACATCAGGGGGCAGGAGTGTTTGACCCGACCGGCCTCACGGCATGTTGCGGGGAGACCGACCCCGTCGGACGACGGGTCTGGCGGACTGTACATCGGGAGGAATTGAGTCATGGCAAAGGTTTTGATGGTGATTTCGGCAGCCGACCGTTGGACACTCAATGACGGGACGGCACATCCCTCGGGTTTTTGGGCCGAAGAGGTGGCGATGCCCTACCGCATCTTCGCCGAGGCAGGTTGGGACATCACCGTCTCGACGCCGGGTGGCAAGCCTCCGACGTTGGATCAGCTCAGCCTCGGAATCTCCGGTGGGATGCCGTGGACGCGCCGCAAAGTCGAACGCAACCTGGACCGTATCCAGAGTGTGCTCCACCATCCCGTTTCTCTGGACACCGTCGATCCGGACGACTTCGATCTGATTTTCTATCCCGGCGGGCATGGCCCGATGGAGGACCTTGCCTACGACAAGACTTCCGGCGCGTTGCTGACCCACCGACTGGCCTCGGGGCGCCCACTGGCTCTGCTGTGTCACGCACCTGCGGCGATCCTGGCGGCGGCCGAAGCCGATGGCCGATCGCCCTTCGCCGGCCGCAAGATGACCGGGCTGTCCAACCGCGAGGAGCTGCTCAACCGCTTCGCCAAGAAGGCGCCGTGGCTGCTGGAAGACAAGTTGAAGGAAGCCGGTGTGGATTACTCCAAAGGTTTTCCGTTGCGCCCTCACTTGGTCGTCGACGGCAACCTCTACACCGGGCAGAATCCACAATCTTCGGAAAAGCTCGCGCAGCGCCTCGTGGCCGATATCGACGCCGCCGCAGCGTGAGCTCCGACACCCGGCCGCGGTGTTGACAGTGCTCACATCACCGGATTAGCCTGATGTGAGCAGTGCATACATAATCAGTGAGGGGGCTGCTGTGATGTCACCGACCCAGCAGGACATCGTCGAGGTCGACTTGGGTGGGCACGCGGTCACGGTTCCGAAAGGCGGTCTGTACGACCGGTACCGGATGGAGACCGATCTCGATGAGGTTGCCCGCGATCCACGAGTGTCCAGCGTGGACTTCTTCCGCAAGCTGCCCAAGACCAAGGTTGATTCGCGGATCGGCCCCACGTTCACCCCGAACTTCTACTACCGCATCTCCACGGCACGGCTGACCATGCTGGCCCGCTCGGGCGCGATCCGCACCCGTCTGCCCAAGGAGTTCGCACCCCTGGAGGTCGCGCCGGGGTTGGGGCTGATCTCGGTGATCTTCTTCCGCTATGACGTCTGCGACATCGACTTCTACACCGAAGCCGCTGTTGGCGTAGCGGTGCGACCGGCCCGCCACAGCGGGCCGGGCTTGTTCGATCTGGTCACCGGCCTCGTCGATGACCATCTGCATTCCTATGTGCTGTCTTTACCGGTGAACACCGAGATCGCCCAGGTCCGAGGGCATGACGGTTATGGATTCCCGAAGTGGGTCACCGAGATCGACGTGGACATCGATGTCGACCGCACCACCGCCCGGGTGGCCAACGACACCGGCGGCACCGACCTGGCGCTGTCGGCAGTTACCCCCGCGCAAACCAGATACCCGACCGGACAACGGGTTTCCTCGCTGACCTCTTACACCTCGATCGACGGTGCCTGGCATTCCACGTTCAACCAGACCAATGTGCTGTCCGCTGGGACGGCGCGCTTCCCACGCCACATCGATCTGCAGATCGGGACCGGGCGAATGTCTGATGACTTGCGATCGCTCAAGCCGATAACGACGATTCAGCTCGACGTCACCACCGAAGGCCAACTCGCCCTGCATATGCCGGTGCCCATCTCGGTACCGAACACGTCGTCGCGCTCCCGGATCGCGCCCAACTGATCATCAACCTTGTTCGCTGGCAGGGTTTTCCAGAATGGTCGATATCAGCCGGTCGATTGTGTTGGCGCGTCATCGATACCGGCAACGGCGGGGGCTGAATCCCGCGGCCTGAGAATCGGCCGCAGCTGTGTGCATCGCGTGCCCTCGAGCACAAGTACGTATGTCGTACCTCATCACCGCGATGAGTTTTCCTGCTGACCCGAGTCTGTATCGACGACATCGGTAAACCAACAGCACCAGGAGACATCATGACCGACGACGCAATCAGCGAGGTTGCCACCATCGAAGCGCCGGCCGCCACCGTGTTTCGCATCCTCGCCGACCCGGCAACCCACGCCGCTATCGACGGCACGGGCTGGGTCCGGCAATCGCTCGACGGTCAGCATTTGACCGACGTGGGACAGATGTTCCGGATGGCGATGTATCACGACAACTACGGCGGACGAGCCTACGAGATGGCGAACCAGGTGGTGGTGTTCGACCCGCCGCGCACCATCGCGTGGAAACCGGGACAAGACATCGCCGGCAACGGCAACGTTGAATTCGGTGGGTGGATTTGGCGGTATGACCTGACACAGGTGAGTCCGTCCGAAACTCAGGTCACGTTGTCCTACGACTGGTCGGCGGTGTCGCCCACGCTACGTGAGCACATCCAGTTTCCGCCGTTCGCCGATGATCACTTGAAGAACTCACTGCGCCACCTCGGCGAGCTCGCCGCCGATGCCGACAACCAGTAGCGGTGAGAGCCTCAGCACTCAGGAAGAGGCATCGCATGACCAGTTGATCCGGCGCTGTTTCTTGGATGTCGTAGGGTTTCCTGACAAATGTCAGTACTTTCCATACCCGCGGTCGCCGACAACGTCGCCCGGCTGTTCGCCGCGACGGTCAATCCGGCCGCCAAGGCTGCCGTTAGTTTCCCGGCCATCGGTGGCCGCACGTCGAAGATCACGGTTCCCACTCGGTACGGCCCGGTTTCCGCGACTGTCTACCATCCGGAGGCGGCGACCGCGTCCGCGCCGGTGTATGTGAACGTCCACGGCGGAGGGTTCGTAATCGGTCACCCAGAACAGGACGATCCGTGGTGCCGGTACTTGGCTGCGGAGGCTGACGTAGTGGTGCTCAATCCGGAGTACGTGCTGGCACCACGCCATCGCTTCCCGGCAGCGCCGCAACAGATCTACGACATCGTGTGCTGGGCCGCCACCGCCGAGCAGGATGACTGGGACGGCACCCGCTTGTGCGTCGGCGGACAAAGCGCAGGAGGCAACCTGAGCGCGGCGGCGGCCCGGCTGGCATTGGAGAACCGCGGTCCGGCAATCGCCCTGCAGGTACTGCACTATGCGCCGCTCGACCTGGTGACTTCCACCCGCGACAAGCCATCGACGGCAGGCGCCAAGGCGGTGTTGAAACCATGGATGGGCGAGGTATTCGACACCGCCTATATTCCCGACCCAGCGCAACGACGCGACCGGTTGGCTTCCCCGGCCTGGGGATCTAACGCCGACGAAATCGCCGGCATCGCACCGGCTTTGGTGGTGACCGCCGCGAAAGACCGACTTCGCAACGAAGCCCGCAGCTATGCCGACAAGCTCGCTGCCGTCGGGGCGTTGGTCGAGTACTACGAAGTGCCCGGCGTCGACCACGGCTACAACATCATGAGCGAGGCTACCGAGGTGACCCGCCAGGCGTACGCTCGCATCGCCGCGCACGTGGCACGTGCCACCGCTCCGGGCCCGCAATCGCATTGAGAGACCCGATCCAGGTTGGGTAAAGGTTCGGCCACGTTTCGGTGTCACGCGACATGGCACCGCGGTCTTGGTCGCCTCGCGATCGACAATGCGGGGCATGAGGCAATCGCGGGAGCCCGGCGTTGGCGCGTGAGATCTCCCGCCAGACGTTCCTGCGTGGTGCCGCAGGAGCGTTAGCCGCCGGCGCGGTTTTCGGCTCGGTGCGGGCTACCGCCGCGCCGAATGCCTCCGGCTGGGACGGTCTTTCCGCCGCCCTCGGCGGGAAGGTGTCGCTACCGGATAGTCCCCAATTCGCGACGGGAAAACAGGTTTTCAACACCAACTACAACGGGTTCACGCCGGCAGCGATCGTGACCCCGACCTCGCCGGCGGACGTGCAGAAGGCAATGGCATTCGCTACCGCCCACAACCTCAAGGTCGCTCCGCGCAGTGGTGGGCACTCCTATGTGGGGGCGTCCACGGCGAACGGCGCCATGGTGATCGATCTGCGCCAGTTACCCGGCGGCGTCAATTACGACGCCGCCAGCGGGCACGTTACGGTGACGCCCGCTACCAGTTTGTACGCGATGCATGAAGCTTTGGCCGCTGCCGGGCGGGGCATCCCGACAGGTACCTGCCCGTCGGTCGGCTCCGCGGGGCACGCCCTGGGCGGCGGGATGGGCCCTAACTCCCGGCACGCGGGCCTGCTCTGTGACCAGTTGACATCCGCATCCGTAGTGCTGCCCAGCGGCCAGGCGGTCAACGCGTCTGCCGCCAGCAACCCCGACCTGTTCTGGGCGTTGCGTGGCGGCGGTGGCGGCAACTTCGGCGTGACAACCTCATTGACCTTCGCGACGTTCCCCACCAAGGACGTCGACGTCGTGAACCTCAATTTCCCGCCGCAGTCGTTCGCTCAGGTGCTCGTCGGTTGGCAGAATTGGCTGCGCACCGCGGACCGAAACAGCTGGGCGCTGGCGGACGCCACCGTCGACGCCACGGGATCGCACTGTCGTATCCTGGCCACCTGCCCCGCCGGGTCGGGTAACAGCGCGGCGGCCGCCATCACGTCAGCCGTCGGAATGCAACCGACGGGTACCGAGAACCACACGTTCAACTACATGGACCTGGTGCGGTATCTCGCGGTCGGGAACCTCAACCCGTCGCCACTCGGATATGTCGGCGGATCCGACGTTTTCTCGACGATCACCCCCGCAGCCGCGCAGGGAATCGCCTCGGCGGTGGACACTTTTCCCCGCGGCGCGGGCCGCATGTTGGCAATCATGCACGCGCTCGACGGGGCCCTCGCGAGTGTGCCACCGGCGGCTACCGCCTTTCCGTGGCGTCAGCAGTCCGCGCTGGTGCAGTGGTACGTCGAAACATCGGGTGACCCGACGGCAGCGAGCAATTGGCTCAACACCGCACACCAAGCGGTCAAACCGTATTCGGTTGGCGGCTATGTGAACTACATCGAGCCAAACCAGCCGCCGGCGCGATACTTCGGCCCGAATATGTCCCGGCTGAGCGCCGTACGACAGAAGTACGATCCCGGCCGGGTGATGTTCTCCGGGCTGAACTTCTAGCCGCCGAGTGTCCTCTTATCGCTGCGGAAGCGGACGGGAGCGCACCAGTGTTGGCCACCAGAACCACGGCCCGAAGAGTCGCAGGATGCACGGCACGACGAACGAGCGCACGATCAGGGTGTCGAGCAGCAAGCCGATGCACACGGTCGAACCCACTTGGCCAATAGTTCTGAGATCGCTGGTGAGCATCGCCAGCATGGTGAAGGCGAACACCAAACCCGCGGACGTCACCACAGCGCCAGTGCTGCCGAGGGCGCGGATGAGGCCTGTGTTCAGCCCGGCGTGGATCTCCTCCTTGACCCGGACAATCAACAGCAAGTTGTAGTCCGAACCCACCGCCACCAGGATGATGAACGTAAGCGGCAATACCAGCCAGTGCAGCGGCAGGCCGATGAGGTGCTGCCAGACCAGCACGGAGAGCCCGAACGCCCCGGCGTACGAGAAGGCCACAGTACCGGGGATGACCAAGGCGGCCATCAGACTTCGCGTGAGGAACAACATGATCAAGAAGATCAGCACGAAGCCGGCGATCGCCACGATGAGCAGATCCGATGCGGCGTATTCCTTGATGTCCTTGTCGTTCGATCCGGAACCGCCGATATAAACCCTCGCCCCGGCCAACGACGTCTCTTTCAGCGCCGTGGTTATCGCCGTGGGGAACTGTTCGACGTGTTCCACGCCTTCGGGGCCCATCGCGTCCCCCTCGTGGGTGACGATGAACCGGGCAGCCTTGCCGTCCGGTGACATCAGGAGCGCTATACCGGTCTTGACGTCCTCGTTGTCGAAGCCCTCGTGGGGAATGTAGAAGAAGTCATCGCTGCGGGAGCGGTCGAAGTCGAGCCCCACATTGACCAGGTCGTCGAATGTCTGGTCGGTCTGGGTGGACTGTAGATCCGCCTGGCCGTAGGTGCTGACTAAAAGAGCGGCTAACGCTTCCGAATCGTCGGCCGTGAGTTTCAGCTGAGTTATTATCTGCGGCAAGATCCGGTCGACGGCCTCGAGTGAGGTTTTGGCGTTTGTGATGTCGGCGGCCAACTTGTCGATGTTGTCGAGCGCGTCGAATAGCGATCTGAACGTCCAGCAGATGGGGATGTCGAAACAGTGGCGCTCCCAATAGAAATAGCTCTTGATCGGCCGGAAGAAATCGTCCACATTTGAGATTTCCGAATTCATCTCCTGGGTGACGCGTTCCAGATCCTCGACGGTGACTACCGTCTTGTGCAGCTCATCCGACATGTTTTGGAAGAAGCCGATCTCTTTCCGCAAGACCGCGACGGTGTGCGCCGTGATCTGTGCCTGCTGGCTGGTATTGGCGTTTTGCTGCCTGTTAAACGGGAGCTGTTGACCGTTGCCGCTGCCCTGCGTGGTGAACAAGTAGGGGAGGGTGGCGTGTTCCAGGGGTCGACCCAGGGGTCTGGTGATGCTTTGCACCATCGCGACACCGGGAAGCCGAATGAGACTCTTGGCCACCCGGTCTAGAGAGATGAAGTCAGCTGAATTCCGCATATCGTGATCCGTCTCGACCATGAGCATTTCCGAGAACAGCTTGCTCTTCGGGAAGTGTCGATCGGCCGCCGCGAAACCTTGATTGGCGGGGGCATCGTGTGGCTGGTATTGACGGTCGTCGTAATTCTGCCGGTACGACGGCACGAAAATCGCCCCGAGTAGGACGGCAGCGGTACTGGCCGCAAGGATCGGGACCGGCCACCGCACCACGCTCGTCCCGATCCGCCGATAAAGGTGCGCCTTGACCGACCGTCTCGGGTCGAACAGCCCGAAGAGGCTGCCCACGGTCAATATGGCCGGCCCGAGCGTCATAGCCGCCGCGATGTTGAACAGCATGGCGATTCCGACGGCCGGCCCCATCGTGTGGAAATAGTTGAGTCGCGCGAAAGTCAAGCAGGCACACGCCAATGCGATCGTGAGCCCCGAGCCGATGATGATGGGAGTGACACCCTTGTAGGCGGTGTAAAAGGCGTCCTCCCGGCTTTCGCCGGCCTGTCGCGCCTCGTGATAGCGGCCCATCAAAAATATGCCGTAATCCGTCCCCGCTCCCAAGGTCAGCGCGACGACGATGTTCACGGCAAACGAGGAGAGCTCGATGTACCCGAGATGGCCGAGGGTGGCGATAACCCCCTTCGCGACAAGCATCTCGATCAGAACCCCCAGCAAGGGCACCAGCAGGTTGCTGATGGAGCGATACACCAGCAGCAACATCGCGACGATGAGCAAGATCGTGACGATCGTGATGTTGTTCAAGCTCGAGTTGGCAATAGCCACGGTGTCCGAGGCGAGCGGAGCCGCGCCGCTGACATAGACCTTGAGCCCTTTCGGCGGCTTTTTCGCCTCGACGATATGCCGAACGGCGTTAACGGACTCATTCGCCTGCATTTGTCCGATATCGCCCGCGAGACGCAACAGCACGTACGCGGCTTTGCCGTCGACGCTCTGCGCACCAGCCGCGGTGAGCGGCTTCCCCCACAGATCCATGACGTACTGCACATGCTTGGGGTCGTCCTTCAGGCGGCGCACCAATTTGTCGTAATACGTATGGTCGTCATCGTTCAGCGGCCGGTCGGCTTCCAACACGAGCATGGTCAAATTGGTCGAATTGGACTCGTGGAACTTTGCGCCGATGCTCAGCAACGCCCGCTGAGACGGCGCATAGTGCGGGACCATCGGCCCCGCGAGTTCTTCTGCGACCCTCTCTACCTGCGGCATGAAGGTGTTCGTCGACACGGCGAGAAGGGCCCAGAAGGCGATGATCGGTATCGCGAGGGCGCGAACCGTCCTGGGGACGAAGGGTCGTTTCACCCGATGCTCGCTCAAGTCGCTCATGCTGATTTCACCCTGCACATGACATGCGCATCCCCGTGGTTATCGGACTGTTCGTCGCGGACAACCCCATTCACCAGCATCCGGCAGCCGAGTTGACCACCATGAACCTGCGCCGAGACGCTGCCGGACACCACAGTGAGCGTGGTCGTCTCCGTGTGCGACCACGGCAAGCTGGTGAGATCAACCCGATGCGGATGCCCGTCGATGTCCAGGTAGACGAGCATGCCACCGTCGCCGACCGAGCCGAACAACTCATACCTGAGCTCTTTGGGGGTGGACTGCTCAGGTGCTGCCGGACCATTGACAGTGATGACGGGCCCGGGCGCGGAAAACTGGTGCACCTTCCACATGCCCACCGCACCGCAAGTGAGCGCAACGACGGCCACCAGAGGCATCCAGGTTCGCGCCAATACAGTTCTGCCAACCGAACGAGGGCTCACTCGATCACCTCTGAAGAATCTGGCCTTAGACCTCGTGTTCTCGCTCCGTCCCCAATCTTCGTGCAAGGAGACCGGGTGTCGTATATCAACTAGGTTGATATGCGAACGTGCAGAGATTACCAGCACTGGGTCTGACCGCGAACACCAGGTGTGCGGACGCTATCACCTGCCGGTGCCGATGGCACGGCGGACTGGTGGGCCGTCAGGATGCCTTCGGCAGACGCCGTTTCAACCTTGCGCTGAGAAGCATCCGAATCGTGAAGTTTGTAGCGGCCAACATGGGGAACACGCCGAGGAATGTCCGCTCGGACGGCCTCGCTCCATGCAAGTGTTCAAGACTGCCGAGCACATAAAAGCACCCCAGCGTAAATAGAGCACCGGGGATGCAGAACGCCATCGGGGAAGAACGATCGGCAATGACTTGCCTCGCGAAATCCAACTCGTCCTTCGACATCGGCTCTCGTTTGCGTAGTTTTATCAGAACCGTTTTACTGCTACCTATTTCGTCGCTTATCGGGGCAGTAGGTTTCCGATTCTCCAGCCGTTTTACGTAGACAAAAGCAAACGTAACCATCACCAATAGCAGCGCGAAGGCGAGTATGGCGAGAATCCGAGCCAGATCATAGTTCAATATTCCGCTCCTTCGCTCCGCAGTCGGAGCATCCTCGCAGTCGCCGAAGACTCCTGCAGACGGTACCCCAAACTTCTTGGTGCGCTGACCTCGGTCGGGTTGCCGTCACCACATCAATCCGCGGATGGTCTTTGCCGGTGGAATGTCTTCTACCGCCACCAAACCGGCCGGTGCGTCGCACACCCACTCGATGGCGTTGACGACTCGAGCCGCGGTCGAGATGCACCCGGCTTCGGTCGGATCGAACAGCGGGTGGGACACGTGGGTATTCAGCTCGACGCGGGGCTCACCTTCGACGACGACGCGGTGAACGCCGATTCGGTTGTCGGGTGGGTAATCCCAGTCCGGCGCCGATGCCGACGTGAGTCTGTTGACGTGCTCCATGGTGATGACTGGAACGCCGTCGCGCACGCCTTCGACGGCGAAGCGAGCCGCCGCCATCTGGCCCGGTTCGATTGTGGCCATTGCGCATTCGATCCGTTGCGGTGTGTACCAGGTTTCGACTCGCTCTCGCAGCTCGTCGAGTTCGATGCCGAGCTGGTCGGCGAGGTTGCGCACGGGACCGCCCCACATCGAGGTGATGACGCCGGGGAGAAACAGCATCGGCTTCTCATCGGTATCGGCCGGCAGGCCAAAACCCATTGCCTTGCCGGTGAACTCGAAGTCGTCGTAGTTGGCGTAGTCGAAAATCTCCTGCACCGTGATCGAGCGGGCCCGGGTGACGAGGCTCAGCGCGGCGTGCACTTCCGAGTCACCCGAGTATCCGGGATCGATGCCGTTGACGTACAGGGAGGTAGTGCCGGCTTTGCACGCCCGGTCCAGCGGTGTGCGCAGCCAGTCGTCGGCAAGATGCGGCGTGACCAGCCACACCATTGACGTGGACACCACGTTGACGCCCGCGGCCAGGAACTTGCTCAACTGTTCGACGGCCTCGTTGGGCCTTGTCTCGCCCTGCGCGGTGTAGACAACACAGTCGGCGCCAAGGGCGATGAGCGCTTCAATGTCGTCGGTTGCAATGACACCGGTGCGGGTGTCGAGTCCGCAGAGCTCTGCGGCATCCCGGCCGATTTTGTCCGGACTGGCGGCATGTACGCCCACCAACTCGAGATCGGGGCGCCCGATCAGGGCGCGCAGCGAATGGCGTCCGACGTTTCCGGTCGAAAACTGAATCACTCTACGCATTTTCGTCCGTTCTCGAGCGTCACCGACGCGGTGTTGAGCGGTTCGCGATCACGGGTGAGCGTGCTGCTGCGCGACGTGTTGGCGAGCGATGCGTTCGTCGTGGATGCGCACCAACTCGCGAAATCCGAGCCGATGGTATTGCGGGGTTGGTTGGATGCCCCATTTGTCCCGTGCGGTGGCTTTGCTTTCGGCGCCCTCCGGCGGTCCCAGTGGCGGGTAGGGGTACTTGCACTCCAGCGTGTCGTTGGAGTAGCGGATCTTCAGCAGTTCGCTGCAGATTTCGGTGAGGCTCAGTGTCGGGTAGCCGTAGTAGACCGCCATGAAGGGAAGGGTGAAGGCTCCTTCGATGACGAGGGCGACCAGACACACCAGCGTGGCGCGCTTGATCCACTTGTGCATGCGCGCGTAGTACGGAGTGGTGCCCGGAGGCAGGTCCTCGGTCGGGTTGGCTTTTTCCTCAGGCGATGTTGTTGTCATCGTGGGGCTCCTTAAAACTGTTCAGTCGGAGAAGATTTCGCGGTTGACGGTGTGTAGGTAGGGAATGGCCAGGAAGGGGGTGATGTAGAAGATGTCGTACAGCCACCACCCGATGACAGGGAACACGACTCCGGCGTAACGGACGTCGGCGTACATGGTCATGTTGAAGACGTAGGCGCACCAGATCACGACGCCCATCCAGCAGGTGATAACCATCCACTGGTGGCCCCACCGCTTCATCTGCAGGAATCCGATCGCAGCGGCGACGCGCATCGAGAAGACGGTCAGGATCAAGCCCGCCACGTACGCCTTCTCGCCCGGCCCGGAGGCCCCGCCGATCCACAGTTCGTTGTAGTGCCAGAAATAGCCTGCGTCGAACATGTTGCCCCAGCCCACCATCAGCACCCGGTTGATCAGCGTGTGGTTGGCTACCAGGTCCAGCGCCCAGCCCAGGCTGTTGAGCATGCCGTCGATCAGCACCAGGTAGCCGATCAGGGTGACGATCATCGGCCGGACCGACAGCCCGGCCCGCAGCGCCTGGCGTTGCAGCCAGACTCCGCGCATGAAAATCGGGAAGCCGATCAGCCCGGGCGCCCACATGCCCATCAGGGCAGCGCCCACGATCATCCACTTGTCGGCATGCCGTTGTGCCCGCCGCGACTCCTCGTGGTGATCCTCGAGGCCGATCGGCTCGTCGGATCTCTTGCCCTTCAACCCAAGTCGGCTGAGCGATGTCATACTCACAGGTTCCACCAGCCCCGTACGAACGACATGTAGAGCTGGATGAGAAACATCGTCAGCAGATAGCCATAGATGACGATCTGGAGGACGATCAGCGCCCTCTTGCGCTTCTGTTCCTTCTGATCCATGCTGCAGCCTTTCTCTAACGTGGTGAACTCGACGTTTCGATATCGGCCAGACAGGCGGCCGCGACTTCACGCAACCCCTCGGTGATTGCCCCATCGCCGCTGAGCGGGGCGAGGATGCAGGCGTCGGCGGCTTCCAATTCTGTTGCACCCGAGGCAATCAGCTGCCCGGCGGTCACCAAGACCCTGGTCGACGGCGGCTCGAAGTGGAACGCGTCGTCAGCGGTGCGGATCGCGACTGCGCACGCGACGAGTCGCCGCGCGGTCGACAGCGAAATACCCGTCTCGGCGACGACCACCTCAGCCTCTCGGTCGGCGGGCAGGTAGGCCATCGCGAGCGTGACGAACCGTTGCCGGAACGAAGGTTTGAGCTCCTTGAGTGAGCTGCGGTAGGCGGGATTGTACGAGCAGACCAGCATGAACGTGTCGGGCGCGGCGACGACTTCACCGGCGCGGTCCAAGTAAAGCGCCCGGCGGTGATCGGTCAGCGAGTGCAGGATCGCCAGCGAGTCGTGGCGGGCCTCGACCACTTCGTCCAGGTAGCAGATCGCGCCCGCCTTGACCGCCCGGGTGAGCGGGCCGTCTGTCCAAACCACGTCGCCGCCGGTCACCATGAAGCGCCCGACGAGATCAGAACTGGTCAAGTCGTCGTGGCAACTGATGGTGACGACCGGCCGGCCCAGCAGCAGCCCCATATGCTCGACCAGCCGTGTCTTCCCGCACCCGGTGGGACCCGTCAGCATGACTGGGATGCGGCGGCGGTACGCCTGCTCGAACAGCCGCACTTCGTTGCCGAGGGCGAGATAGGTGTCGGTGGTCATCTTTTCCTTCACGACGTCTTTCTTTCAAGGTCTGGTTCAGGCGGCGACGAGCTCACGATGGACGTGGGCAAGCACCCGGGGAAGTTCCTCCACTCGCCGGATGCGTTGGGACCGGCGCGGTCCGAACACCTCCGGAAGGGGGTCGACGCGGACCGGCCCTACGCCGACGTAGTAGACGGAGACGCCGGCATCGTTGGCCTCCTCGACGGCATGCGCTGTGTCGGCCCACGCATAGCGTCCCTCGTAACCCTCGTCGGAGATCAGGCCGTCGCCGATGACGATCAACAGGCGGCGCTCGGACGGCTGAGCGAGTAGCCGGCTGGTCAGATGCCGCAGCGGGGCGCCGAGTCGCGTGTAGCCGCCGGTCGCCAGGCCGAGGCCGCTGGGGGCGACCAGACGTGATTCGGGGAAGTCCTTGAGGCACTGAACCAATACCCGGTGACGGGTGTCGCCGGTGAACACGAAGACGCCGTGACGCTCCCGGGCGAGTTTCATCGCGCGCGACAGTGCGTCGGCGCAGGCCAATTCCAGCCGGAAGATCCGGCCGCCGTGCACACCGAGCGATGAACTGCCGTCGAGCAGCAGCGCCGTGGTGACGTCGCGGCTGCTGGGCAGGAGTTCGCGAAAGATGCGCGGCTCCGTCGCCTCGCCCGTCGTCATGTCGGTGAAATGACTGACGTACTGGTCGACGTCGATATCAGAGCCGTCTTCGAGTCGGCTCTTCATCGAGCGATGAGTGTGCTTTTCGAACCAGCTGCGCACGTCGGCCGATACCGCGACGGGCTTCGGGGTCCGTCGGGCTCCGGCACGCTCCAGAACGGCGACGTGGTCGCGCAGGAAGCTTTCGGTCCATGCGTTCCATTCGGGATACGGGATGCCGGGGCGATGATCCGGCGCTATGTCGAGATCGTTGTCCTGTGGGCGATTTGGCGGTGGCAGGTTCGAATTGCGTACGCCGCCGTCACCGCCGACGGGAACGGAGTAGGGCCGCGGGAGCCGCTTCTGGTTTGTGGTCCACGGCATCCTGCCGAATGTGCGTCGCAGTCTGTCGGACAGTCCTCGGGGCATCGTGTAGGCCAACGGCAGCAGGCCGATCAGCGGATGGATGGCCAACGATTGGTTGGTAGCGGCCATTTCGATGGCGCAGTTAAGCATGCTCGGAGCGTCCATGTCGGCGGGTCGCGCCTGCAGATCGGGCAGTACGCGGGTCATCTCGCCGACTAGGCCGGGCCACCGCGAACCGACCCAGCCCAGCGCAACGCCGGCTTCGACCAGGGTCAGGGCGCTGAGCTCTCGAACGGTCAGTTCACCTAGCCGGTACTCGGTAAGTCGCTCCTTGGAGGGCGAACACTGCAGTGCGACACCGCATGTGGCCGTGCGTCGCGTCCACTCGCCCGTGCTGAACGGGTACGGGACGTACACGTGTGTCAATGCCGCGTTCAGCCCGAAACCACGCCGATCCCCGCTGACCAGCCGTACACCGTCGCGGCGCCGATCGCTCAACGCGACCGCGGCCACGGCGCAGCTGCGTTCGAACAGCATCGCGTGGGCGTCAGACAAATCGTTCATTGCCGATCACCGACGTACTTGTGGGCGAGCATGCGCTCGATCAGAACGTGCCGATATTGGAAAACATCCAGTACCAGAACGCGATGATCAGAATGGTGCCGCCCCACGCTGCCACGTAGCGAAGGATTTCCCACAGATAATCCATGACCTGACCTCCTTGTCGACCAATGAACGGCTGGTGTTGCTGACGGGGTCACCGGATCTCCAGACCGTGTACGGCAGTTGCCACCAATTTCTCCAGCATCGAGTCGCGGCCGTCGAGGCGGTCGGTCGTGGTGACCACGCCGTAGATGCCGAGCAGAAAAAACGTCGCACTGTAGAACGCGTCTACCTCTGGGTGCACGGTGCCGTGTCCGCGGGCCCGTTCGATCTCACCGACCAGCTGCGCAATCACCGGGTGATCGGTCCAATCGTCGGCCTCCGGCCGCGACGGCGAAAAGTGCAGCGCCAACAACTCTTTGAAGAGCTTTTTGCCGAACACCGCTTCCAGGCCCATCACCAGCCTGACGACCTCCGTCAGCGCCGAAGTCAGGTCGTGGTCTCGTGCGAGAAACCGGGCGAATTCGGCAGCGATGCGAGCCTCTTCACGGTGCTCCAACTCGAGCAGCACATGTTCCTTGGTGGGGAAGTGAAAGTAGAAGGTGCCGTGCGCGACACCCGCGGCGGCCACGATCGAACTGACCTCGGCCTCTGCCATTCCGGCGAGTTTGAACTCCGCGATCGCCGCGCCGAGGATGCGTTCCCGCGTCTGCAGCCGGCGCACCTTGCGCGTCGAGAGGGTGGCATGCGATGCCATAGCTCGTCTTTGTAGTCGTTTTACTGATCAAAGTCAACCAACTCGGCTGGGACGAACGTTTGAAGTAACGGCTATTGACCAGCAAAAGCACCGGTTTTGCAGCGGCTTACTTCGGTTGAACGGTTGCCCACGCCGATTCAGGTCATTGATATAGGTCAACGGATAGAGGGTCGCGATGCGAGTGAGGAGACGCCGGCAGCGATCTAAAGCGCTTTTTCAGTCGGTGAAGAGTTCGCGGTTCACCGTATGCAGATACGGGATCGCGAGAAACGGGCTGATGTAAAAGATGTCGTAGAGCCACCAGCCGACCACCGGAAGTACGACGCCGGCGTAGCGGACATCGGCGAACATGGTCATGTTGAACACGTAGCCGCACCAAATCACCACGCCCATCCAGCAGGTGATGATCATCCACTGGTGCCCCCAGCGTTTCATCTGCAGGAACCCGATTGCCGCGGCGATGCGCATGGTGAAGACGGTGGCGATCAGACCGAATTCCCAAGCCTTCTCACCCGGTCCCGCGGCGCCACCGACCCACAGTTCGTTGTAGTGCCAAAAATATCCGGCATCGAACATGTTGCCCCAACCGTTCAAGAGCACGCGGGCCAACAGGGTGTGGTTTGCCACGGTGTCCAGCGCCCATCCCACGGTGTTGATAGCGGCGTCAATGATGACCAGATAACCGAGCAGAGTAACCAGCATGGGGCGCACCGACATTCCGCCACGTTGTGCGCGCCGTTGGAGTTGCACCCCGCGCAGGAAGAGCGGAAGCCCAAAGATTCCCAGTGCTGCCGTACCGATGAGAATGCTGCCACTGATCAGCCACTTGTCGGCGCGGCGCTGCGCCAGCCGCGATTCCTCCAGGTGCTCGTCGAGCCCGAGCCCGTTGCGTGCGCCGCTGACTGGCGATGCGATTGCCGCGGCAGAACCTGGCTTGGTGCGTCGCTTGGTAGTCGGCAGATGCACGATGTCCTCGCTTCTCCACGGGACGCGCTTTAACACGCGAAGTCCCGACCCGTGACGAACAACGTATCAAAACTGACCGAAGTCAACAAGAGATCGCCCCGGCGTAGGGGCGGAGGCGTCAGAGTCAGATAGGGGGCTCGAGGCTACGCATGGTCCTCGTCAGATAGTCGTCGACGAGCGCGCCGCGTGTCGGCCAATCGCGCGTGGAAATCAACAGCGCATAAAGTCCCAACAAAAAGAAGATCGCACTGTTCATCGGAGTGACATGGGGATCAATATGCGCGCTGTCTCGTGCGATTTCGATCTGCTCAGCGACCAGGACGATCAATGGGTGGTCTCTGCCCTCCTCGTTGGCCGGACGGGTCTGTGAAAAATGCAACGCCAGGAAATCGTGGAACAGCTCGTCGCCGAGACGGCGCTCGAGGCTCATGATCAGGCGGGCGCCTTCTGCCAGTACCGCTGAAAGATCCTGTGGCACCTTGAGAAACTGGTTGAACTGCTTGACGATGCGCTCTTCTTCGCGCCGCTCCAGCTCCAGCAGCACGTGTTCCTTGGTGGGGAAGTGGAAGAAGAACGTGCCATGCGCAACCCCGGCCGCGGTCACGATGGCACCGACGTCGGCATCGGCCATTCCGGCTCGTTTGAACTCGGCGATCGCCGCACCCATCAGTCGCTCTCGGGTTTGCAGCCGCTTCGCCTCACGCGCCGACATCCGATCCGCCACAGCCATGCCTTGTCCTTCGTAGCTCTGAGTCATCTAACGCCAAACACGCTTTAGCAGAGAGTATCGCGTTAAGACGGCGCACTGACTAAAGTGCCGCCCCGCACGGCGACGCTAAGTAGCCGATTGACTTGAGTCAGCTAGCGGAGCTAACCTGCCTGACGCACCCTCGCATCCGATATGAGGAGTTCGTATGGCACTCGAGCAATTCAACCTCTCGGGCCGGGTGGCCATCGTCACCGGCGCCGGCCGCGGTGTGGGGGCGGGGATCGCCAAAGTCCTCGCGGAGGCGGGAGCGACGGTTGTCGGGACGGCCCGCACCACCGATGAAATCGCCAAAACTTTCCAGCAGATCGAAGACGCCGGTGGCAACGGCCTGGCCCTACAAGCCGACGCGATGGTTCGCGACGACGGCGAACGGGTCGTGCGGGAGACCATCGAAGCATTCGGCAGAATCGACTTCTTGGTCAACAACGTCGGCGGATCCACCTATGCGCCGTTTCTGAACATCACCGACGAAGACTTCCGGCACACGTTCGATTGGTGTGTCACATCAGCATTCATCATGAGCCAGCTCTGTGTACCGCACATGCTAAAGGCCGGCGCCGGGTCAATTGTCAACATTTCGTCAGGGTCGGGCCGATTCGGCATCCGGGCGCTGGCCGCCTACTGCACCGCGAAGGGCGCCCTCGAGGCCCTGACCAGAGCCATGGCACACGAGCTTTCGCCGAAGATTCGGGTCAACGCGATCTCGCTGGGATCGTTTATGACCGACGGGCTGCAAGGCAGCCTGGATCTCATGCCGGGCTCTGCGGAAAAGATGATGGAGTTGACGCCGCTGCATCGGTTCGGCGACGTCGCCGACCTGGGGCGGCTCACGGTCTATCTGTGCACGAAGGATTGCTACGCAACGAATTCGGTCTTCCGGGTGGACGGCGGCATCGACGCGAATAACTCTCCCATCCCGATACCAGATCTCTGATCGGATGGCGCGCGGCGCCGTTACGCTCCGGCCGCGAGCTGGCGGGCGATCGCCCGCTTGTCGATCTTGCCGACAGCCGTCGTGGGCAACGCGCGCATGGCGACCAGCATGTCGGGCCGGGCGTGTGCCGCCACACCGCGCTCGTCCAAGTAGGCGTTCAACGCCGCGAGTGTCAGCGGCGGTCCGGCGAAAACAACCGCGGCGCAGATCTTTTCTCCGACATACGGGTCGGGCAGCGGAACCGCGGCCGCCGACCAGATCGCCGAATGGCTCAGCAGCTGTTCTTCGAGGTCTTGCGCGGAGATGGTTTCACCGGACCGGCAGATGATGTCCTTGACCCGGCCGGTGACCACCAGGTAGCCGTCGTCGCGTAGCCGTACCAGGTCGCCGCTGCGGTAGAACCCATCGGGATCGAAGTAGCGTGCATTGTCCTGCCCGGCACGGAAGTAGCCGTTGAAGGTGTATGGCCCACGTACCAGCAGTTCGCCTTCCTGCCCCGGGGCGACCGGCTCGCCCGCCGCGTCCACGATGCGCAGTTCGTCGGCCGCGCACAGTGGCCGGCCCTGAGTGTGCTCGACCAATTCCGGCGGATCGTCGAGCCGGGTGTAGTTCAGCAGTCCTTCGGCCATCCCGAATACCTGTTGCACGCCGGGGGTCAACGCGGTGCGTACCCGGCGAGCATCCTCGGGCTCCAGCTTGGAGCCGCCTACTTGCACGAGCCGCAGCGACTTTGGGGTCACCGGTTCCCAATCACAGGCTTGCGCCCACAGTTTGGCCAGCGCCGGCACCAGCGCGGTGACCGTGACGCCGTGCCGCGCGATCGTGGCGAATGCGGCCTCCGGGCTGGGATCAGTGCTGAAAACGATGGTGGCGCCGACGGTCATCGCGCCGAGCATGCCTGGGCACGCCAGCGGGAAGTTGTGCGCCGCCGGCAGCGTCACCAGATACACGTCGTCACTCGTCAGTCGGCACAACTCTGCGCTCGCGGTGGCGTTGTAGACATAGTCGTCGTGCGTGCGGGGGATCAGCTTGGGAGCGCCGGTGGTGCCACCCGACACGAGCAGCAGTGCCGGAAGGGCGGTGTCAGCCGCGATCTGCGGCGCTTCGCCGTCGGGCAGCTCCGACCAGGACACGAATGGGCCGGGGTCTCCGTCGACGATGACGTGTCGCAGCTGCGGATGAGTCGCGACCAGCTGCTCGGCCATCGACCGGTAGTCGAAACCGCCCGCAGTCTGGGCTGCCGTTTCCGCGATGACGAGCCCCACCGCCTCGCTGACCTGCGCGAAGTGACTCAGCTCGGCCAGACGATGCCCGGCCAGGCACATCACCGGGATGGCCCCGGCGCGCAGTAGACCGAACAGCGCGACGGCGAATCGGCACGAGTTGGGCAGTTGCAGGAGCACCCGGTCGGCGGGCGCGATCCCCAGGGCCGCGAACCCCCCGGCCGCTCGGTCGACGAGTTTGTCCAGCTCCGCGTACGTGTAGCTGCCGAGGTCATCGATTACGGCGACGCGATCGGGCCATTCCGTGGCAGCGCGTCGCAGGACGGAGTCGACGGATCGGCCGGTCCAGTATCCAGCTGCCCGGTACGCGGCGGCGCGTTCGGGGGAGAAGGGAACGAACCCGTCCATCGACACGCATTGTGCTGCGGTTTCGAGTGGTTGGGGAGAGGTCAAAGGCAACTCGGCGGCTCCCTCGGGGCAGGCGTGTCCTGCCTCCGGGCTATAGGGTAGCGTACACGAAGTTAGGGCAGCCTGAGCTAAGCTAGCCGACGGAGGTGGGGTTGTGGGTGGCGGATCATTCGTCGGCGTGCCGGCGAAATGGGCATGCCGCCCCGCTCCGCATAGCCGTATGCCGTTGGTTGGTGTGGCATGAGCGGCACACTCGCGATCGTCGGGGCCGGCGCCAAGGCGGTGGCAGTCGCCGCGAAAGCTGCGGTGCTGCGCGAAATGGGTGTCGAGGTCGCCGATGTTGTCGCGATCGAGCGCACCGGCGTGGCGGCCAATTGGCGGGCCGGAGGAGGCTGGACCGACGGTCGGCAGCGATTGGGTACCAGCCCCGAAAAGGACGTGGGGTTCCCGTACCGATCGTCACTCGTGCCCGGCCGCAATGCCGAAGTCGACGAGCAGATGATGCGGTTCAGCTGGCAGTCGTATCTGGTTGCGACGGACCAGTTCGTCGGCTGGATCGACCGCGGTAGGCCGTCGCCCACTCACGACACGTGGGCTCGGTACCTGCGCTGGGCTGCCGAGGTGGCGGACCTGAAAGTGGTTCGCGGCGAGGTCGTTCAGATTTCGGTCGACGGATCGCAATGGGAACTGCAAACGGGCGAGTCGAACGTGTCCGCCGATACGGTGATGATTACCGGGCCGGGTCAAGCCGAGCGGTGTATCCGATCCGGCGACCCACGAGTGTTGTCGATCGCGCAGTTCTGGGAGCGCGCCGCGCGTCACGACCGAATTGTCGCCGACAATGTCGCGGTCATCGGCGGCGGGGAGACCGCGGCGTCGATGCTCAATGAGCTGTTCCATCACCGGGTTTCATCGATCACGGCTATCTCGCCGCAAGCAACGCTGTTCACCCGCGGCGAGGGTTTCTTCGAGAACTCGCTGTTCTCCGATCCCGAGGGCTGGCGCAGGCTGTCGCTAGCCGAGCGACGCGACTGCATTGCCCGTACCGACCGAGGGGTTTTCTCGGCGCGGGTCCAGGAGTCACTGCTGGCCGACGAGAGGATCAAGCACCTGCGCGGGCGCGTCGTTCGCGTCGCCGATCGGGACAGCACAATCTGGATCACACTGCGCGCCGACCGCTCGGACGAATCTCTGGAAACCCTGCATCGCTTCGATCTCGTCATCGACGGATCCGGCGCTGACGCACTGTGGTTCGTGCCGCTGTTGAGTCCGGCGGCGCTGGATGTGCTGGAGCTGGGTTTGGGTGGGCCGCTGACGGGTGAACGGCTGGAGGAGTCCATCGGCCACGACTTGGCCGTTGGCGGCATCACGCCGAAACTGATCCTGCCCAACCTCTCTGGCCTCAACGAGGGCCCAGGGTTTCCGAATCTCAGCTGCCTGGGGTTGCTCTCGGATCGGGTTCTGGCTGCCCATATCGGGGTTGCCGACCCATCCTCGATGGGGAGAAGCGGTGAATACCAATCTGTTTGAGTGGGCGAGCAGACGCAAAATCGCCTAAAACCGTTACGTTTTAGGCGATTTTGCGTCTGCTCGCCCACAATTGGCCGAGCTTACCCGCCGAGCTTGGTCAGGACATCCGCAATCGTCGCCCCGCCCAACAGATCCGACACGTCCAGATCGTGATTGAACTCGATCTTGACGCGCCGCCGCAGTTCGAGGGCCTGCAGCGAATCCAGGCCGATCGCGACCATGGGAACCGTGGTGTCTATGTTTTCGGCGCGGTCTGCACCGATGGCGGTGGCAAGCAGTCCCAGCAGCCGGCGTGAGATATCCGATTTAGAGGCTGGGGATTCGATCTCGACGGGCGCTGAAAGTGGTCGCGATCCGGGCTGGGACAGCTGGGATATAAGGGGTCCGTAGCCGTAAGCCTCCAGCATCGGGCGGGCGAGATCGAAGTCGTACGCCAAGACGATGGCGTTCTCGTGAAACGGCCTGGTGCCCACCGCGAGAGCATCGGCGGGCTTCATTGGAATGACACCGATCGCGGAGAGCTGCGCCATGCTGGTCGCATCGAGATCGAAGTGGACTGTCCACTGGCCCCACTGCACGGAAACGCAGTCCAGGCCCTCAGCGCGGAGGCGGTGTGCCATGGCGTCGAGCATGCGATTAGCCGCGGCATAGACGACTTGGCCACGGCCGCCGATAGTCGCCCTCGCCGAGGAGCAGAGCAAGACGCGACAATCTTCGGTGCGGGGGTACGTCTCGAGCACCCGCGCGATGCCGACGACTTTGGCACGCAACGCCCGGTCGACCGTCTCGGCGGTGATCTCGTTCAGGTCGACGGCCGAATAGTCCACGGCCGCATGGATTATCAGATCCGCTGGGGCCTCGTGGTATTCGGCGGCCAATCGTGCCACCGCCGCCGGGTCGCCCACGTCACATCGGGCGATGCGGATATCGGTGGCTGTGGCCGCGCGGATCTCGCGCGCCCGGTCCGCGACGCCGGCGGCGGTCTCGCCCGACCGGCTTACCAACGTGATTCGGCGCGCGCCGCGCCGCGCGAAGTGATCGCAGAACTCCAGCCCGAGATTTCCGGTGCCGCCGATGATGAGCACATGTTCGGGTGGGGTGTCGTCGGGCTCGGGGACTGCATCGCGCTCGATGATCCGCTTCGCATAGAGACCGCCATCGCGCAGCGCCAGCTCCGGTTCTTCCCCTGTGTGTAGCGCGGCGAGGATCCCGTTCGCCAATTCGGACGTCGCCATTGTTGAAGCTTCGGCCGGCAGATCGAGGTGTTTGAATGCGGTGCCCGGATGGTCCGCGCCGATGCTGCGGAAGCCCGCACTCGCCGCCGCGTGCACCGGATCCGGCGGCGCATCGGCGGAAATCACCGTCTCGCCGCCAACGGTCACCAGCCAGCAGTCGGTAATCGCGTCGTTCAGTCCGGGCCACCAAGTGCGGTCGGAAAAGAACGTCGTGACCGCGGCCGGGGCGGCATAATCATCTATTTTGGGCGATTGCGGAACGAGTATGACCAAAGTATTGAGATCGGCTGGGACGCTTTCGATGTCGATCCGGCGAGCCGTAGCGCCGATGTCTTCGGCGGCGCGGCGCAGCGCGGTGACCAGTTCCGCGCAGACTCCGGTGTCATCGATGATGCCGATGACACGCGGCGGTACCAGCGAGCGTTGCGATGGTCGCACCCATTCCTCGACGAAGAGTCGCGCCGGTGGGGGTTCGGCGACGGGTTCCATGGCGGGCTCCGCAATGGCGCTGGCCGTCTGGGACAGTAGGGGGCGGTACACCTGCCACAGCCGGGTCTCGTTCATCCGGGTGTTGGGAAAATCGGTTAACGGCAACGGGACAGGACCGTCGGGCTCGACGCCCAGACACTCCCACGGGTAGCTCAGCTCGTGCGCGGCCACCTGCACGAGATTGCGGGTGAACTCGCTCAAATCGGTGGCTGTGCGGTTGGAGGTGCCCACCACGATGGGATCGGGGCCGTCTTCGTCGTGCAGCGCGGCGAGATTCTCCTGAATTGCCAGCTGCAGCGTGGGATGCTCGGCCAGTTCGACGAAGGTGTCGATGCCGAGCGGTAGGGCGTCGGCGATCGCCTTGTCGAAGCGAACTATGTTGCGCAGGTTCAGGAACCAATATTCTTCGAGTGTCAGGTCCTGCGTGATGGGACCACCGAGGGTGGCGCCCAGACAGTCGATGCCGGTGTCGAGGAACTTCGGATTCTGCAGTTCGAGCAGCGTGGCCGCGCGTACCTTTTCGGCGAGTGCGTTGATCAAGCTGGTGTGTGCGGGATATTGCACGCGAATGATCCGCGCGAACGTGCCGCGCTCGGTCAGCGTGTCGACGATGTCTTGCACGGTTTCCCGGTCGCCGGAGATTCCCACCATGCTGGGCGAATTGATCACCGACACCTGTGCCCAGCCCGAGCAACGCGCCAGCAGGTCCTCGCACGCGTCGCGGTCGGCGGCGATGACCGCCATTGCGTAGTCACCGGATTCGAATTCGTCGGCGGCACGCGCGCGTATCGCGACGATGCTGACCGCATCGGCCAGGGTGATCCTGCCGGACACATAGGCAGCGGCGATCTCTCCCTGGCTGTGCCCGATGGCTGCGTTCGGCGCGATCCCGAATGACCGCCACATGGCCGCCAGCCCGGCCATCTGCGTGAACAGCGCAGGCTGGACGGTACAAGCGGTGTCTTCAGCCGTAAGATGTTCGTCGAGAAGGTAATTTAGCGGCGATTCGCCGAGCCGACTCGCGAAGGCTTCGGCGCAACGATCTACTTCGGCCCTGAAAGCGGGGATCGAATCGTAGAAGAGGCGGCCCATTCCCGGCCGCTGGGCGCCTTGCCCGGGAAACACATAGGCGAACCGGCGCGCCATGGCGGCCGTGTTCGTGCGAATCAGCGTGGAATGCTCGCGGCCATCGAGGATCGCGCGCAAGGCGCCGAGCATTTCGGCACGGTCGGCCACCATGGCCAGGGCCCGGTGCCGACGGGCAATGCGGGTCCGGAACAGCATGTCGGCGATCGCCTGGGGCGCCACCTCGGGATGGCTTGTGGCATAAGAAAGTAGGGCCGCCGCCTCGCCGTGCAGCAGCTCGGGGGTATCTGCTGACACCAGAACGGGAACGGTGCCGTCCGGGAGCCGGTAGGTAAGAGGCTTCACTTCCTCACTCCCCGGAACTCGCGTGCATGGCGATGATTGCGTGTGCATTGGAGCCCCCCGCGCCGAACGACGAGGCGGCGCCGTAACGGATGCCGTCTTTCGGCTCCCAGGGGTGCAGCTTGGTGGCGAGGCGCAGGCTCGTCGTATCCCAGTCGACCGTCTTGGTCGGGTTGTCGGAGAAGAGGGTTGGCGGAATATGGCCGTGCTGTCCGGCAAGAAGCAACTTGATCAGCCCGAGCATCCCGGACGCGGCTTGGGCGTGGCCGACGTTCGACTTGATCGAACCCAGCAGCGCCTCGGACCCCGCCGCGCCGTAGGTGTTGAGTAGCGCGGTCAATTCCTGCGGGTCACCCGCGGGAGTTGCGGTCCCGTGCCCTTCGATCATGCCGATGTCGGCCGGGTCTATTCCCGACGCGTTGATCGTCTTGCGCACCAGCTGCTCCTGCGCCCGCGTCCGGGGCACCAGGATCGGCTTGCCCTTGCCGTTGTGGTTGGTGCGGATGGCCAAAATGCGGCCGTAAATGCGGTGACTCAGCTCTCGCGCTCGCGATTCACGTTCAACGACAACCATTCCCGCGCCTTCACCCCAGACGGTGCCGGTGGCGTCGTCGGAATAGGCGCGGCAATGCCCGTCCGCTGATATGGCATTGAGCCGCGAGAACTCGTAGAACGCCGTCGGCTCTCCCAGAACGCATGCGGCGCCGGCAAGGGCCCAATCGCATTCGTCCATGTGAATCGCGTTGGCCGCCAACTGCACTGCCGTCAACGACGACGCGCACGCCGAATCCACGGTCATCGACGGCCCGACCAGGCCAAGGCAGTGCGAGATCCTGCCGGCGCCCCCCAACTGTCCCATTCCGACGGTCCGGAAACCGGTGTAGTCGTCAGCCACGGACGTGCGTAGACCGTATTCGGTCATCGACATTCCGATGAAACAGCCGCCCTCCGAACCCTCCAGCGTGCCTGGATTGATCCCGGTATTTTCCAGCGCCTGCCACGCCACTCGCATGGCGACCCGCTGCTGGGGGTGCATCACCACCGCCTCGTGATCCGTGAGGCCGAAAAAGGAAGGATCGAATGCCGCTGCGCCGTCCAAGAATCCGCCGGAATCGCAGACCTGCCGCCAACCATCTGCCACCCGGGACGCCGACAGAAGATCGTCGACGGTCCAGCCCCGATCCCGTGGGAACGGGCCGAGCAGCTCGCTGGATTCGGCCAGTGCCGACCACAGGGCGCCGGGGCTGTCGATTCCGCCTGGCGCCTCGACCGCCATTCCGCTAATGACGATCGGGTCGGTTGCTGGCACGGCAGATCCCTTGTCGCTCAAGTCGCTCAAGTCGCTCAAGCGGTCTGCTCGCAGTGCGCGCTCGACGCCAACAGCTCCGCGACGGCGTCAATATGGGACTTCAGGTAGAAGTGTCCGCCGTCGAACATCGTGACTTTGACGGTGTCGGAATGCTTACCCCATCCGTACAGATCGCCCAGCGTGATGTACGGGTCCTGATCACCGCCCATCGCGTGGATCGGAGCCGCGACCTTGACGTCTTCAGCGCACGAGTACGCATCGAAGGCCTCGTAATCCGCCTTGATCACCGGAAGAGCCAATCTCATGAGCGCACGGTTCGCCATCACATCCGTGTCGGTACCCTCGAGCGCTGCGAGATGGTTGAGGATTTCTTCGTCGCCTTTGGGATGTGGTGGTTTGCCGGCGGCGTTGCTCGGCGCGACCGCCGCGGAGACATTGAGCTGCCGCACATCGACGCCGCTGTTTTCAGCGAGCCGGACGAACTCGAACGCGACCAATGCCCCCATGCTGTGACCGAAGGTGACGATCGGCAGACCACGGTTGTGATCCGACGCGGAGAACTCGCTGAATGCTCCCGCGGCAATCTCAGGAAGCGACGGCAACGACGCTTCCGCCGCCCGGTCCTGGCGACCCGGGTACTGGAAAACGATCACCTGAAACTTCCTGCTGAGCAGCTTCGAGAATTCGCGATAAGCCGATGCGCCTGCCCCGGCATGCGGAAAAACAAGCAGCGGGAGGCCATCGGGTGAATCCGGTGCGTGGAACTGCCTAATCCACCCCAGTGTGCGCGGCATGCGCTGCTACCTTTCGTCTCTGGGTTAGTAAGCGGTGAGCGGCCCTTTGACCACTTCGACCACGTTGACCACGAGGTTCAGCGGAGCTTCACCGCCGAGTCGCAGTGATCGCCCCGTCGATGCCGGGCCAATGGGTCCGCTCGCGGTCAAGGACCATGAGGGCGGCCCGTTTGTTCGGCAGGTCGAGATCCGCGGCGCGCACGAACCCGATGGCCTCAAGAGTTCGGATTGCCCGCGTGTTTTCCACATCGGGCTCGGCGACTACCCGGGTGCGTGGGTCTCGGTTCAGCAGCCGGGTCGAGACAGCGCCGACCAGGTCAGCGGCCAGTCTCCGGCCGCGGTATTCCGCCGGGCCCAGCAGCATATGCAAACCCACGTCGTGTTCGCGGGCGGCGTAGTACTGGGCGAGCGGGTCAAGGTCGGCGTGGTAGAGCTCCCAGTAGCTGCCCGGGACGCCGTCCAGCACGCCCAGGTACGGCGTCGAGTGCAGACTGCAGTCTTGTCGGCGCAGGTAGGATGCTATTTCAGCCTGAGGCCACGGCATCTTCCAGAAGCGGGCCACCTCGGGGTCGTTCATCCAGGAGTGCACGAGTTCCAAGTCTCGGTCCGGGTCGACTCGACGCAGCGAAAAGTTCCCTGCGAACACCTCATGGTCCAGTGCGACGCCGCGGCGCCGCGAGGCCGGCGTGCTCACTCCCGTACCTCCCGCACCGGCTGGGTTGCGTCGCGAGGATGATGCGCGACGGGTGCTGCCTCCCCCATCTCGTCGTCACGACGGCCGCAAAAGCTATGCAACTTAGCGAAGGCTAACATAATCTGCTGAACTTGTAATCGGTCGGGAGGACAGCGGACCGAAACACCAGCCCGGCCCTGGTCGGCAGTGACGAGTTGAAGGGTTTCGCGGCGATCTGAACAACCAGCACAACCCCGGCGAAGCGAATATCAGGAGTGAGACGTGTGATGGCAGATGATGCCAAGACCTTGCAGGAACGTCGTCGCGAGTTGCTGCGTAGACGCATCGCCGAAAGCGGTCTGGCGGCCGGGGGATCCGTTGACCAGCCCCGCGTGTGTGCCGGTGAGCGCTACGCCCTGTCGGCCGGCCAGCGCCGGATGTGGTTCCTGCAGACGATGGACCCTACCGACTCCACGTTGAACATCTGTGTCGCCTATCGACTGACCGGTGCTTTGGACGAGGCCCGTCTGCAGGCAGCTTTCCAGAATGTCGCTGCGCGTCATGCCATTTTGCGTACCAGCTACGGGGTGGACACCGAAGGCGAGCCGTACCAAGTAGTTTCCGACGAAGTCGGGATCACCTGGCAGGTACATGATCTCACCGACCTGCCAGACAATGTCACTGATCAGGACCGGGATCAGCAGATCGATACCTTGGCACGGAACGAGTTTGGCCGGCCATTCGATCTCGTCGACGAGCTACCGCTGCGGATAACACTGATCCGCGCCGGTGCAGGCGAATTAGTGCTGCTGCTCGTCGTGCATCACATCAGTTGGGACGACGACTCGTGGGCTGTTCTCGCCCATGACCTGAGCGCGGCTTACAACGGCCAGGCACCGAGCGGCCTGGACGTTGACGCACCGCAGTATGTCGCCGTCGAGGTGCTCGATTCCCACAACACCCCTGCCGAACCCAGCATCGGCGATGTCGGCTACTGGGCTGACACACTGCGTCCGTTACCCGAACCGCTGCAGCTTCCCGGCGTGGCCGCCGCGCACCCGTCGAGGCAGGCGGAACGTCGCACTCAGGCGCTGCCCGCCCAGTTGTTCGGCCGGGTCGAGGACTTTGCCCGCGAGCACTCCGTCTCGCCGTTCATGGTGCTGCTGGCGGTCTACGCGGTGCTGGTGCGCCGGTATACCGGATCATCAGATTTCCTGATCTCAGTGCCGGTGACCGATCGCAGGGCGGCTGCCGACGGCGCCATCGGGTATTTCGGTAACACGCTGCTGTTGCGGATTGCTGCGCGATCACACGACACGTTCACCTCGTTGGTCGGCACGGTACGCGAAACCTGCCTCAACGGCTTCGCGCATCAGTCCGTCGGCATCGATCGGGTGGTACGCGAAGCCAACCCGGAGCGGATGGGCCACGACGGCATGGATCAGCTTGTCCGGCTGGGCTTTTCCATGCGCAAGAGCGCCGGTGGGTTCGCACTGGACGGCGTCACTGTGCGTCAACTCGAACTGGGCGCGGTAACCGCGCATCTACCGCTCACGCTTTCGGTTGTGCTCGACCCTGAGGGCGTACTCGTCGAGTTCGAGTACCAGACCGATGTTTTGGGTTCAGCGCTGGTCGAACAGATGCTGGCGCACTACGCGCAGCTGTTGGACAACGCGCTGGCTGCGCCCGAACATCGTCTCACCAGTCTGGACATGCTTGGCAACGGCGAGCGGGAAACCGTTCTGGCGCAGTCGCATGGCGAACTTGTCGCCATGCCTGCCACCACGATGGTCGCGGTGCTCGAAGCCGCGGCGGCTCAGACGCCGGACGCGACCGCACTGGTTTCCGACGAGACCGAACTGACCTATGCCGAATTGCATAGTCGCACCAATCGCTTGGCGCGCTGGCTTATCGGGGAGGGTTTCGGCACCGAGGACATCATCGGTGTGCGCATGACCACGTCGATCGAGTTCATCGTCGCGATGCTTGCTGTGCTGAAAGCCGGTGCGGCGTACCTGCCGATTGATCCGGCCTATCCGGACGACCGCATCGAATACCTTGTCACGGACGCGCGCCCACAGACGGTGATCGGGCCGCACGAATTCAGTACCGCATGCGCCGCCGCCGCGCAGCTGTCGGATGCCTCGGTCACAGACGACGACCGTGTTCGTCCTTTGCGTCCCGAGAACCTGGCCTACGTCATCTACACCTCCGGCTCCACCGGCACGCCCAAAGGCGTGGCCGTCTCGCACCGCGCGATCGCCGAACACGTGGAGGGCTTCGTCGCCGAGTGGAGCATCACCGCCGAAGACCGGTTGCTGCAGTCGTCGTCGGTGAGCTTCGACGCCTCGCTCTCGGACATCCTCATCCCGTTGACGCTCGGCGCAACGCTCATCGTGCCCAGTCCCCCCGAGGGCGCGGCCTTCGGCGACATCGCTTATGTCGCTGAGCTGATCCGCCGCCACCGCGCCACCGTGCTGCACATGGTGCCCTCCATGCTGAGCACCGTCTTGCTGCTGCCGGAGGCCCTTGACGTTGAAGTGTGGCGGCAGTTGCGTCACGTGCCGGTGGGAGGCGAAGCGCTGGCGGGCGAGGTAGCCGACAAATTCACCGGCTACTTCGACGCGCAGTTGCGTAATCACTACGGCCCGACCGAGGCCGTCGTCTGCTCTACACACATGGACGTTGAGGGATCACATGGGGCGCGCGTGGTTCCCATCGGCGTGCCGAACCGCAACGTTTACACCTACGTCCTCGACGAGGAGTTGCAACCGGTGCCGGCGGAGGTGATCGGTGAGCTCTATCTGGGGGGCGTGCAGTTGGCGCGCGGGTATCTTGGGCGTCCCGGATTGACCGCGCAGCGATTTGTCGCCGACCCGTTCAACCCTGGCATGCGTCTGTATCGGACGGGAGATCTGGTTCGCCGCAACATCTCTGGGGACCTGGAATTCGTGGGACGGGCCGACGAACAGGTCAAGGTCCGCGGCTACCGCATCGAGCTCGGCGAAGTCGAGTCCGTTGTCGCGACGCATCCGGCCGTGCGGCATTGTCTCGTCGTCACCGAAGACACCGAAGCCGGGCCCATGCTCGCCGCGTACCTGGTGCCGGTTTCCAGTGCAGAGTCAAGCCTTTCAGGTTCGTTCGGTGAGCTGGATCTCGATGAAATACGCGCACACGCCGCGTCGGTGCTGCCCGAATACATGGTGCCCACCGCGTTTGCGGTGATCCCCGAGATCCCGCTGACCGTCAGCGGGAAACTGGACAAGCGGGCGCTGCCCGCGCCAACTCCGGTTGCGGTTCGTCGTTACCGCGAGCCGGCGA
Organism: Mycobacterium sp. NGS41; assembly: GCF_059812725.1. Taxonomy (NCBI): domain Bacteria; kingdom Bacillati; phylum Actinomycetota; class Actinomycetes; order Mycobacteriales; family Mycobacteriaceae; genus Mycobacterium; species Mycobacterium sp. NGS41. The sequence continues at coordinate 59,726 of NZ_JCALDF010000013.1, read as the reverse complement.
CGCCCACCGAGCGCCGCATGTGCTCAATCTTCGCCCGCATGTTCGGGTGGGAGCGAATCGGTGTGGAGGACTCGTTCTTCGGGCTGGGCGGACATTCACTCCTGGCGGCGCGGCTGGTCGCCCAGATCCGCGCGGAGTTCGGTGTGGAGCTGACCGTCCGCGCTGTGTTCGACACGCCGACTCCCGCCGGATTGGCGGCTCGGCTGGTCGAGCAGTTCCGTGTCGAATTCGACATCGACCTCGACGAGATGGATGAGCTGGACGAATTTGGTGACGAGGAAGAGGCTTTCGCCGACCTCGCGTCCGGATCGCCGTCGGGTCGCCCAGAACTCACCGGTGCCGCTCGCCCGGAACGGCTCCCGTTGTCCTACTCCCAGCTCGCGATGTGGTTCCAGTACCGGATGGAAGGCGCGCGCGACGGTTTCAACCTGCCGTTTGCGCTGCGCTTCGCGGGGCCATTGGATACCGACGCGCTGACCGAGGCGCTCAACGACGTGGTGGACCGTCACGAGGCGTTGCGCACGAATTTCGCTGAGTACGAAGGTGTTCCGTACCAGTTCGTGCATCCGGAACTGCGGGTGGAGCTACCCGTCACCAAGGTCGCTGCGGGCCACTTCGACGAGCGGGTGACCGAGCTGCGCAGGCATGTGTTCATTCCTGAGTACGGGCCGCTGATCAAAGCCAACCTGCTAGAGCTCGGCCCGGACACCCATGTGCTGGTGATACTGGTTCACCACATCGTCAGCGACCACGCCTCGCACAGCATCTTCCTCGAAGACCTCATCACCGCCTACCGCGCCCGCATGGGACGGACGGCGCCCGTCTGGCCTACCCTGCCCGTCGGGTTTGCGGATTACGCACTGTGGCAACGAAATGCGCTTGACACCGAATGGGGACGGGCGGAGTTGGGCTACTGGCGTGACGCGTTGGCTGGCTTGCCCGACGAGATCTCGGTGGTTCCGGACCACACCCGGCCCGCGGTGCTCGGGAAGCAAGGGACGGTGGTGACTTTCACCGTGTCCGCGGCTCGCCGCGGGGCCCTTACCCAACTCGCTGAGCAAAGCGGCGTCACCGAGTTCATGGTTTATCAGGCGGTCCTCGCGGTGCTGCTGCACAAGCTCGGCGGCGGTACGGACATCCCCATCGGCAGCCCCGTCGCGTCCCGGATTGAATCGACCACCCAGAAACTGATCGGTCTGTTCGCCAACGTAGTGGTACTGCGTAACGACGTATCCGGCGATCCGAGTCTGCGCAGCATGATCGCGCGTAGCCGCGATGCGGTGCTCGACGCGTTCGCACACCAGGAACTACCCATCGAACGCGTGGTTGAGACGCTGAATCCGCCGCGCTCGCGATCACGAAACCCGCTCTTTCAGAACATGCTTCACTTCCGCGGCGAGGATTGGGCGCTGATACCACGCGATCTCACCGCGGCAGGGGATACCACGGTGGTCCCGCTACGGATGGACTTCGAGGTCTCGTTGCTGGATCTGGACCTGGGCATGACGGTGACGCCGGACGGAGAGCTCGACGTGCGGGTGGTCGCGAATGCCGATCTCTACGAAGCTGAGACGGTTACGCTCATCGCACGCGCCCTCGACAGCGCGCTCGATGCGTTCGTGACGACACCGGACGCCAGGGTGTCCACACTGAGTTTGTTGACCGCGGCGGACATGGAGAAGCTGCTTGCTCCGCCCACCCCGAGAGCGGGGCAGCCGCGAGGGACCCTCGGCGATTCCCCGAGCAGCCCGAAAACTCTGGAAACCCAGCGGATCCTGATCGAGTTGCTGGAGGAGTTGCTGGAAATCAACGATGTGGATCCAGAGGACAATTTCTTCGCGCTTGGTGGCGACAGCATCATTTCGATCAAATGGTCTGCCCAGGCCAACGCGCAGGGACTGGCCCTGACCCCGCCGATGGTGTTCGAGCACGCGACCATCACCGAGCTGGCCGTCGCTGTCGATGCCGCCGCGGATCAGGCTGCAGCCGAGCCGGATTCGGCGCCGGCACAGGAATACACGCCGATGAGTGCGTCCGGTCTGAGCGCCGAAGCGCTGGCCGACCTGACCGCATCGTGGCACGAGCAGTCGTGAACGCATCGCTGAGGCGCCGATGACTGAAGTGAGGCTGCCGCCGGCAGAGATCGAGGACGTTCTTGCGCTGAGTCCGTTGCAGGAAGGGCTGTTCGCGTTATACCGCCTGGCCGACGACGGCATCGACCTGTACAACATGCAATTCGTTATCGACGTCGACGGCCCGGTTGACGTCGGGCTGCTTCGCCGCAGCGCTCAAGCGATGCTGGTCCGGCACCCGAACCTGCGCGCCGCGTTCTGGGATCGCAATGTGCCGAAGCCGGTGCAGATTGTGCCCACCCATACCGAGTTGCCGTGGTCCGAACGGATTGCGACGCCAACCGAATTCGAGGCCATCGCACGCTCGGAGCGTCGTCGTCCGTTCGACTTGAACCGCGGCCCCGCATTACGGGTGGTGCTGCTCACGGTGCCCGGCGAGACTCGGCGGCGGCTGATTTTCACCGCGCACCACATTCTGTTGGACGGCTGGGCCCTTGCGGTGTTCTTCACCGAGATGCTCGCCGTGTACCGGGCGGGCGGATCGATCGATGGGCTCTCGGAGCCACGTCCCTACCGCGAGTACATCGTCTGGTTGGCCGGGCAGGATCGGCAGGCCGCGATCGCCCGGTGGGACGAGTATCTGCGAGGCGCGTCGGGACCGCTCATGGTGGCCGACGGTACCCTCGCAGCCGGTAACGTAGTACCGGAAAAGACGGAACTGCTGTTGCCCGCGGCCGCTACGACTCGGCTGCGACAGTGGGCAAGTCGCAATGGCCTCACGCTCAATACCGCAGTGCTCTTCGCCTGGGCCGTCGTCCTCAGCCGGCTTACCGACCGCCGCGATGTGGTATTCGGCACCATCGTCTCCGGCCGTCCGGAGAACCTGCCTGGCGTGGAGAGCATGGTCGGGCTGTTCATCAACGCCGTGCCGGTCGTGTACCGGTTGAGCAACACCCTGCCGGTGGTCGACCAGTGCGCCCGGCTGCAGCGTGAATCGTCGGCGATGCGCGACATCGGCTATCTGAGCCTGTCGGAGATCCAGCGCGAACACGGCCGCGGCACGCTGTTCGATTCCATGTTTGTCTTCGAGAACGCACCGATCGAGGACGCAATTCGTCCGGTCAGCACACCCGACGGCGCGCGCTTCTGTCCGGTGGAGATGGAAAGCCTGACGCACTATCCGCTGACCGTGGTCTCACACCTGCGAGACGACGCGCTGGTGGTGCTCGTCGAGGCGATTCGCGACGCACTGCCGCATCTTCCGCCAGCAGCGATAGGCGAGCGATTGCTTGCCGTGCTGCGCCAGCTACCGGATATCGGGGACGACCCGCCCGACGCGTTGGATATTCTCACTTTGGCCGAGCGTGCCGAGTTCCGCGATATCGCGACGTGCGCGGCGCCCACGCTGAAGAGCGCCACGGTGTGGGAAATGTTCGAGCGGCAGGTTCACGCCATGCCGGACGCCGACGCACTCAGCGCCGGTGGCGGTGAGCATTACAGCTATGCCGAATTGCACGCTGAGGCAACATGCTTGGCGGGCGTGTTGGCCGAGCGGGGGATAGGTCCGGAAACAATCGTGGCACTGGTGCTGCCACGTTCGACACGATCGATTGTCGCCATTCTTGCCGTGCTGGCCGCCGGTGGTGCCTATCTGCCGGTCGATGTCACGCTCCCGAGAGCCCGCATCGAATCTATGTTCCGCCAAGCCGATCCGGCGCTGGCCATTACCGACGCCGGCTGCGCCGAGCTTGTCGATGCAGACACTCCCATATTGGACCTCGACGACTCCGCTGTGGCCGAGCGTATTTCGCGAAGTTCTGGCATCGCACCGACGATTTCACGTCATCCCGAGCAGAGTGCGTATGTCATCTTCACCTCCGGCTCGACCGGTGAGCCCAAGGGCGTCATCGGCACCAACGCCGCGCTGCTGAGCTATTTCGCTGACCATCGCGAGCGCGTCTACTCCGCGGCGTCGGCGCGGCTAGGAAGGCCGTTGCGTATCGCGCACGCCTGGCCGCTGAGCTTCGACGCCTCGTGGCAGCCCATGGTGGGCCTGCTCGACGGTCATGCCTTGCACTTGTTCGACGCCGAGGAGATGCGCGACGCGGATCTGCTGGTGAAAGGCATTGTCTCGCAGGGGATTGACATGATCGACACCACCCCATCGATGTTGGTGCAACTCGGCGCCGCTGGACTTCTGGATCAAGCTCTGCCGGTGCTGGCGCTTGGCGGCGAGGCGATCGGTACCCCACTGTGGGACCGGTTGCGAGCTCTACCCGAAACCGAGGTCTACAACTGCTACGGGCCCACCGAGATGACAGTCGAGGCGGTGGTGGCACCGGTCAAGGAGTATCAGGCACCGACGATCGGCACACCGAACGCGGGAACTTTTGGTTACGTCCTGGATACCGCGCTACGGATGGTGCCACACGGGGTGGTGGGTGAGCTCTATCTGTCCGGCGAACAGCTGGCCCGCGGCTATGCCGGCAGGTCTGCGATGACCGCGGCCCGCTTCGTGGCCGACCCGCTGCGCCCGGGCCAGCGCATGTACCGCACCGGTGATCTGGTGCGTCGCCTGCCCCATGGCGGGTACGCGTACCTGGGACGCAGCGATACGCAGGTCAAAATTCGCGGCTACCGCGTCGAGATCGGCGAGATCGAGACGGTCATGCGCGAATGGCCCGAGGTGCACGACGCGGCGGTCTCAACGCTGCGTCGCGGTAGCGGGACTACTCTGGTGGGATTTGTTGTCTGGCAACAGGATATGGATGGTGACATCGCCGGGCTGCGCACCGAGCTCACCGAACGTTTGCCGTTGTACATGGTTCCGGCCCGGATCGTGGCATTGCCCCGGCTGCCGGTAAACGCCAACGGCAAGCTGGACGGGCATGCGCTGGACCTGCTGGCCGACCAGGCGCTCGCGCAGGTCACCGGGGATGGTGCGGCGTCGGCATCCACCGAGACCGAGCGACTGTTGTGCGAAGTTTTCGCCGAGCAGTTCAACGGCGTGGCGCCGCACATCGACGACGACTTCTTCTCGCTCGGGTTGGATAGCATTCTGGCGATCTCATTGGTGCACAAGTCACGCCGGCGAGGCATCCCGGTGAACCCACGCATGGTGTTGACTGCCCCGACGATCCGTCAGCTTGCGGCCGCTATCGACGCTGGTATGGGCTCCGATGCGGCTGCAGAATGCGTCGAATACGGTGAAATTCCACCGCTGCCGATTGTTTCGTGGCTCTATGAATACGGCAACTATCGCCGCCTCAGCCAAGTCATGCTGCTACAACTGCCCGTCGAGATCGACCGGCCGACAATAGAATTGGTGTTGCAGCTGTTGCTCGACGGACATGACACGCTGCGATCGATCCTGACTGAGACTTCAGCTGGACCGCGCCTGGTCACCCGCGAGCCCGGTGCGGTCCGTGCCGCTGATTTGATTACCCGCGTCGAGTTACCGGATTCGACTGACGCTGAACTGTCATTAGCTATAAGTCACGTTGCGCGCCGGGTGATCGATGAGATTGATCCACAGGTAGGCGCGATGGTGCGAGCCGCCTGGCTCTCCGGTCCTCAGCGCGGCGACGTGCTGCTGATCGCGGCGCATCACTTGGCAGTGGATGTGGTGTCTTGGCACATCATGCTGGGGGATGTCGCGGAGGCGTGGCGTTCGCTCAAATCGGGCACGGCGCCCAAGCCGTTGCCGGAGTTCAGCTCCTACCGGCGGTGGTCAGAGCTGATGTGGCAGCGGGCCGGCGCACAAGAAGTGCAGGCCCAACGCGACTACTGGATAGCGCAAGTTCGTGACCCGGATCCGGCGTTGGGTGAACGGCTTCCTGATCCGACTCGTGACACGTGGGCCAGTGTCAGAGCCACCCCGATCGTCACACCGGTGGAGGTCACCGAGCAGGTATTGACGACGCTCACCAGAGACGAGGGCGTGCGCGAATTCCTCTTGGCCGCAATAGTAATGACGATTGCGAGTTGGCGTGGTACTCGCGGGCAAGATCCGGCATCGGGCTCGCTGCTAGCTCTGGAGGGCCATGGACGTGCCGATGCGGTCCTCGACACCGACACGACCAACACGGTCGGCTGGTTTACCGCGGCATATCCGGTGCGACTCGGGATGGGTGCGGCGGCAGTCGATGTGGAGCGAGCCGAAGCGGATCCGGGCGCGGTCCGGAAGCTGCTCGATTCGCTGACAGCGTATCTCGCCGCGATGCCGAACGACGGCCTGGACTACGGTCTGCTTCGGTATATCGAAGGTGTTACCGAATTGCGGGACGCGCCCGAGCCGCAGATCATGTTCAACTACATGGGGCGGCTGGATCTCAGCGGTGCCGAAGATCAACCATGGGCACCGATTGCTGGACCCCAACTCGACGCACTGCCAGTCGCTACCGAGCCCGAACTGCCACTCCGGGTTGCCCTCTACATCGGCGCGCTGGTACGTGCCACCCCGGATGGCTTGGAACTGACGACCAATTGGCTGTGGAGCGATGCACTGTTCTCAAGCTCCGACATCGAGCGTCTGACGCATTACTGGCAGCGCGGGATCGCAGCACTCGCAGCTGCATTGGCCTAGAAAGGATCTGCATGGACCGGCTGCAGCGCGATGGCGAACGACTGATCAGCAGGGATGAGATCAGGGCGACGGTCGCGGCTGAACTCGGTTGTGCTGCCACTGACGTAGCCGACCACGACGACCTCATCCAGATGGGTCTGAACTCGATCCGCATGATGGCGCTGGCAGGAGGTTGGCGCAAATGCGGGGCCACGGTCACGTTCGCCGAACTCGCTGCGAGTCCGACGGTTCACTCCTGGCATGGCTTGCTGGACGCCGGCAAGGTGGATGCGACGGCGAACGCGTCAGACCCGACCGGAGCGGAGCAGCCGGATCGCGAGCCGGTGGCCGAAGACGCCCCGTTCCCATTGGCCGCCATGCAGCACGCGTACTGGATAGGTCGCTCCGATGAACAGGAGCTGGGCGGTGTCGCAGCCCACCTGTATGTCGAATTCGATTGCGGTGCGATGGATCCCGGCCGAATGGAGCGAGCGGTGTCAAAGCTGGTCGCGGCGCATCCGATGCTGCGCACCCGTTTTCTCCCCAACGGGACGCAACAAACAATGCCGCAGCCAGGTAGATCGGTGTTCGCCGTCGTCGATCTGCGCGGGCAGAACTCCGGCAGCGTCGAATCCGAGCTGGCGGAGCTGCGCGACCGTAAAACACACCAGCGCCTGGCGATCGAAGACGGACAGGTCATCGACATCACGCTGACGCTGTGCGACGAAGGTCGCAGCCGGTTGCACCTCGACATTGACATGTTGGCCGGCGATGCCATGAGCTACCGGGTGCTGGTCTCGGATCTGGCGGAGCTGTATCGCGGCGCGACGGTGCCCACGCCCGGTTACAGCTACCGGCGTTACCGAACCGAGCGCGCCGAAGACAACGCAGCACGCGAGCGGGACCGGGACTGGTGGCAGCAGCGACTGCCCGAGATGCCCGGCGCACCAGAGCTTCCGACGGTTCCGGTGGGCGATCGCACAGCGCCACATCGCACGGTCCGCTACCACCACTGGCTTACGCCGGAAGCAAAGCTGAGTCTGGTTGCCGGGGCACACCAGCGCGGGGTCACGCCCGCCACGGCCCTGGCGGCGCTGTTCGCCGACACCATCGGCGGCTGGTCGGCCCAGAGCAGGTTCCTGATCAATGTTCCGTTGTTTCACCGCGAGTCGGCGCACCCCGACATCGAACGGGTGATCGGAGACTTCACCTCGTCGATAATGCTCGAGGTCGACGTCACCGAAAACGTCTCGGTCATCGACCGGGCCCGTGCGATCCAGCACACCATGTATGAAAGCGGCTCCCACGCAGCATATTCCGGACTCGAGGTGCTTCGCGATCTGGGAAGGTACCGCAATGAGCCGGTGCTGGCGCCGGTGGTCTTCACCAGTGCGCTGGATCTCGGCGAGCTGTTCGCCGAAAACGTGATCGACACCTTTGGTGAGCCGGGGTGGATCATCTCGCAAGGGCCGCAGGTGTTGCTGGATGCCCAGGTCACGGAGCTTCGCGGTGGCCTGCTCGTCAACTGGGACGTCCGCGAGTCGGCATTCCCGCCGGGCGTGATCGATGCCATGTTCGCCAGATACACCGAGGCGGTGGATCGGCTCGCCCAGGGCGATGCGGGCTGGGACGCCGAGGCGGTGGTGCGGTTGCCGAGTAGCCAGGCGACGGTACGCGCGGCGATCAACGCCACCGACGGCCCGGTCAGCGGACGCTGCCTACACCAGGGGTTTTTCGAGTATGCCGCGGCCTACCCGGACGCGCCGGCGGTGATATCGGACACCGGCGATGCCGAGGTCTGGAGCTACCGGGATCTCGCGCAGCGCTCGCTGGCAGTCGCAGGAACGTTGCGCGCCAACGGTGTACGCCCCGGTGATGCGGTTGCCGTTCAGCTACCCAAGGGTCGGGATCAAGTCCTTGCGGTACTCGGGGTACTTGCCGCCGGCGCGACGTATGTGCCGATCGGCTTCGATCAGCCCGATGGGCGGCGCGCAAAGATTCTTCAGACCGCCGACATCGTTGCGGCGCTGACGCTCGACGGCGCAGCCGGGCGCAGCGGGTCGCCACCATCAGACATGGGACCGGATATTTCGTGCGTGTCCATCGAGCTGGCCCGCGAATATCCCGAGCCGCTGCAGCAGCCGGTCTTCCCCGACACCGATGAGATCGCCTACGTGATCTTTACGTCCGGCTCGACCGGACTGCCCAAGGGAGTAGACGTGCCGCACAGCGCGGCGATGAACACGATCGATGCGGTGAACCAGTGGTTCGAGGTCGGCAGCACCGATCGAGTGCTCGCCCTGTCCGCCCTCGAGTTCGACGCCTCGGTGTACGACATCTTCGGCATGTTCTCCGCCGGTGGCTCTGTGGTGACTGTGGATGCCGAGCAGAAGGCCAATCCCACCACCTGGGTGGAATTACTGCGCCGCCATCGGGTTTCGATCCTCAACTGCGTGCCGAGCATGCTGGACATGATCTTGGAGCTCGGCGGCGATCGGCTGGGCGATTCGTTGCGGGCCGTCACTCTGGGTGGCGACTGGGTAGGAGCCGACTTGGCCCGCAGGCTGGCCAGGCAGGTGCCGGGCTGCCGCTTCTCCGGTCTGGGCGGTGCGACGGAGACGGCCATCCACAACACGATCTGCGAAGTGGTCGGCGAACCGCCGGCGCACTGGGCGACAGTGCCGTTCGGCATTCCGTTACGCAACGTTCGGTGCCGCGTGGTTTCTCCGTCGGGCCGCGACTGCCTCGACTGGGTGCCGGGTGAATTCTGGGTCGGTGGCGCGAATGTCGCTGCGGGCTATCGCAATGACCCGGAACGGACCGCGCAGCGCTTCGTCGAGCATGATGGTATTCGCTGGTACAAAACGGGTGATATGGCCAGATATTGGCCTGACGGCACCATCGAATTCCTCGGCCGCACAGACGATCAGGTCCAGATTCGTGGCTACCGCGTCGAACTGGGCGAAGTGGAGAGTGCGCTTCGCACGGTGCCCGGGGTGCGCCATGCCGTCTCGGCCGTCGTCGGCGAAAGTGCACCAAAGCTGGTGGCCGCCATCGCCGGCGATCCACAAGAGGTCGGCGATGTCACGGCGGCGGTCGCAGATCTGTTGCCCAGCTACATGGTTCCCACGCGAACCGTCTTCTTCCAGCAGATTCCGTTGACCTCGAACGGCAAACTGGACCGCCGCGCCGTGGCGGCGCTGCTGGAACCGGACGCCGAAGGCATGCAGGAGCTTGACGGTGCCCCACGCAACGACGTGGAGGCAGCGCTGGCGGAAATCGTCGCCGAGGTGCTGGGCCGAACCGGCCAGGCTTCGCTTGGCGTGCACGAGGATTTCTTCGCAATGGGCGGCGATTCGGTGTTGGCTACCACTGTCGTCGCGCGGGTACGCGACTGGCTGCAAATCGACCATGCGCTGGTCGCGGACTTGTTTGCGACCCGGACCGTGGCCGGATTTGCCGAGCGTCTCCAAGACCGGGAAACCCAGCGCGGCACACCAGAACGACTCGCCGTCATTGCACGCCACTACCTTGACGTTGCCGCGCTGACCGACGAAGAGGTTCTCGCCGAAGGATAATCAGCCGGCGGCGGGGGAGCCGATGATCATGCTGCCGACGCTGCACTCTTGCCGCTCGTCGACTCCGGTGGCCGCGACAAACGCCGCGGTGTCGCCGAATCCCTGAGCGCAGGCACCAAGTCCCATCGCGGTGGCGGCCAAGTAGATGGTCTGCATCAGCACACCGACATCCTTGAGAATGGCGGCGTAGCCGATCTGTTCGTACGTCCACATGATGCGGCCACACCGCGCGGCCATGACGACGAGCACCTGCGGTTCCGCACCGCCGGTGAGCGTCGCCGCAGCCGGCTTGATCAGCTGCGATACAGCGCGTGAATCCGCTGCCGCTACCGGCCGCAGCACGTGATCGAACGAGTCGTAGTGGTACATGCCGGGTTCGAGGCCGGCGACGTTGCGCACCACTGGATAGAGCTCGAGCTCATAGATGCCGCCGCCGGAGGGGTATGGGCGGGACAGGAGTTCCTCGTCCGCCCCGACCGGCTGTGTTCTGCGGGTCCGCGAGGTGCGGTACAGCAACTCGGCGAGCTGTTCGATGGTGATCGGGTTCGTGTCGTCGAATGTCCTTGTGGAGACCCGATCTTCGAGAACGGTGGTCAGCGTCGGATCTTGCGTGCGTTTGGCCGTCAGATCCGGGGCGGGCAGGGTGATGGGCTCACCGGGATAGTCCGGCCGGCGCGCGGGTGGCTGCGGAAATCGGCCTTTGGCCCACTTGGTCGGACCGAAATGCTCCCAGGTGACGGTGCGTTCACCGAGCGTGCTTCGCCGGTGAAACCACAGATCTGGTGCGCTCCAGCTGAGCGCGTCGAAGCCGCGGTCTTCGTCGCCGGCCATAACGAAAATGCCGCTCCATCGCAGGTCCTCGATGAACTGCGAAGCGACGGCGGCGGACAGTTCGGAGTCGTTGGTTTCGGGCCGGTCGAGCAGCACGAGCAGGCGTGGGTCATGGATGCGAACGTCGCACCACGCCAGCGGATGCTCAAGCAGAAAGCCCTCTGAATCACGGTGCAGCACAGCAAATTTCGATAACACAGCGGAGTCCGGCGCCCGGACCGGCCGTGGCGGGGGCCGCCCGAACGGCAGAATGGTGTACCGGTCCTTGTCGTCATCGCGTACGGTGACCGTCAGCCAGCCGGCCGCGGCGAGTTGATCGATGAAACCGCCGACATCGTCCGTCGCCGGCAGCGAGCTCCCCGCCAGCTCGGAAACCGTCGCCGGCCCCAGGTTCAGGGTCTTGAGCGCGCGCAGCTGACCCGGCCTCAATCGGGTCAACTTCTCGTTGCGCGGAGGATTCAGAAGTACGGCTCCGGCGGGGGTGGTGACACAGGTGACGCCGGGACGAAACGCATACCTCGTTTGATCGGGGTATCTGATGGCGGGCAACCCGCGACCCCCTCCGTCATCGATTCGCGTTCACTGTTGCCAGGCCCTCGACGCAGGTTCGCCATATACCCAGCAAATCCGGACCTCTTGCACAGCTATTCCACAGACACGCCGTGAATCCTATGCCTACGTTTTTCTACCGTAACCCGGCGGCACTATCGAAACCCTGGTGACAAAGTGCACAATCGCGACGTGGGACACATCAACCACAGACGTTCCGTGCTAACCGAAGGGGGCACTAGCCCGTGAAGACCATTAAATCGATCGCGACCAGCGCGGCGGCGGTGGGCGCTATTGGAGCCGCAGCTGTCGGCGTGACACCCATAGCGTTCGTTCCGGCTGCTTCGGCTCCGGTGCAGCTGGCGGCCTTCGGCGCGCCACTACCGCTTGACCCCGCGCAGAACCTGCCGACCCCCGATCAGCTGTCCAACCTTTGCACCCAGGTCACCGATCCCGGTGTGTCCTACACGACGAAGCAGAATCTGGTCGAAAACGGCATCAGTTCGGGTGAGGGCCACACGGCCGATCACGACCTGAGAAAGGCGTACCGGGACGGGAAGTTTCCTGAGACGTTCGCCGTGACGAACATCGCGCCGGCCGGTCCCAACACGGCCCAGGCCGACGTTGCGATCTCGGGTCCAAAGTTCGTCGGGCCGGTCAGCAAGCACCTGCTGTTCATCGATCAAGGTGGCAACTGGATCATGCAGCACGACTCGGCGATCGCACTGATACAGGCATCGACCAGCTAACCGGCTAGCGCACCCAAGTCGATCCGCGCGATGCGCTCCGGGTCGGCCAGCACGTCGATCGCCGTGATCCGGCCGTCGCGCACCACGAATCCCGTGATCGCGGTCGCCCGGCCGGCGACAACGATGACCGCACCGGCGGTGCCGTTGATCGTCGCGGCGTGCACCTCGCGGTCGGGTCCGGCGTAACTGCGGGCCAGCTTGGCCACCGCGGATGCACCGTCGGCGCGGAAGCCGTCGGCATGCGCCCCGAAGTCACCCCGCAACACCACGTCGGGGTCCAGCACCGACACCAGCCGGTCGAAGTCGCCCGCGCGCCCAGCCGCGAAAAAGGCGTCGACAACCTCGCGCTGGCTGGCGATATCGCCGTCGGGGATCGGATCCGTCTGCTCGATGCGCCGCCGGGCGCGACTGGCCAGCTTGCGGGTGGCCTCCGGCGATCGGTCGACGATGGGTGCGATCTGGTCAAACGGGACCGCGAAAACGTCGTGCAGTACGAACGCCAGCCGTTGGGTCGGCGACAAGGTGTCCAACACCACGAATAGCGCCATGCCCACCGCGTCCGCCAGCATCGCGCGGTGTTCGGGGTCGAATTCGCCTTCGGCTTCGACAATCGGATCCGGCAGATGTGCGACCAGCTGCTCGCGGGTGCGGGTGCGGCGCTGCCGCAACGTGTTCAGGCAGACCCGCGCGACCACGGTGGTCAGCCACGCGTCCAGGTTCTCAATCTCGTCGACCGCCTCGTCCTCGGAGGCGCGAGAGCTCAGCCGCAGCCACGCTTCCTGCAGGGCGTCCTCGGCGTCGTCGATCGAGCCCAGCATCCGGTAGGCGATGGCGCCCAGCTGCGGTCGAGCGGCCTGGAAACGGGCCGTCAGCGCCGCTGCGGCGGTCTGTCCAGCGGTCTCGCGGGCGGTCATCCGCGGCCCGCGTCGGGCAGGGCGCACACTCTGCCGCCGGAAAAGCCGGACGATCCGATGCCGAGCGCCACGTTGAAGCGGCCACGAAGATTGCCCAGCGTGATCACGTGGGTGAGTGCCACCAGGGCAGCGGTATCGAAGTGGCTGCGCAGCGCCTCGAAAAGCTGGTCGCTCACCTCGACCGGCGTGCGGCTGACCGCCGTCGCGTACTCCAGGATCAGCTTGTCGACCTCGGAGAAACACGAAGCGTTGCGGTATTCGGCCATCGCGATGAGCTCGTCGTCGGTGATACCCCAAGAGCGGGCGATCTGCGAACCGAGGTCGATGCAGTATTCGCAGCGCACCGTCGTCGCCGATTTCAGCTCGGCCAGTGCGCGGTGGCGGGGACTGAGCACATCCAGCTTCGACTCGGCCTGTTCCAGCCGGCCGTAGGCGTTGAGCAGCCTGGGAATGTGTGCGTACATGCGCAGCGGTTCGAGCATCTCGTCGTTATTCAGGTCATTCAGGTCCTTGAGTCCGGCCATCTTCGCCAGCTTCCGCTTGGTGAAGAAGAAGGCGATCTTGGCGCTCAGGCCGGCGTCGCGGTCCGAGACTCCGTTGAGACGGGGCATGACGTCCTCCGCAAGGTCGAGTTCAGTGCTTCTCACTAAGTCGACACCCGGCGGCGCTCAAACGTGACCGGCCCTCGATTCAGGTCTGCTCGCCGAGCGGAAGGTCCATGTCGAACACGCGGGCATGCAGCACGGTGCGATTGCGCAGCGCCGCGCGTACGGCCCGGTGCAATCCGTCCTCGAGATAGGTGATGCCCCGCCACCGCACCGCGTGCGGAAACAGGTCGCCGTAGAAGGTGGAGTCCTCGGAGAGCAGACGGTCCAGGGCAAGGACCGTCGTCGTGGTCACCAACTCGTCGAGCCGGATCTGCTGTGGCGGTATCTGCGCCCAGTCTCGGTAGGACAACCCATGCTCGGGGTACGGCTTGCCCTCCCGCACGCCCTTGAAGATCATTCGTGGATCGTTTCCGACGCGTTGCCGCGACCCGGCGAAACCATGGTGGACAGGCTAGCCGGTCACCCGCGGTCCCGGCGAGCAGACACAAAAGTCCCCAACACGCCGACGAAAAGGGAGCTTTTGCGTCTGCTCGCCCTCCCACTGGTGAGGTCGAAGCCTTTCGGGACCGTAAAATGGATCCGATCTAAGCCGTGCCGAGGAGGGGAGGAGCCGATGGGAAGCGCCGACGAGCGTCGCTTTGAAGTGCTGCGCGCCATCGTCGCCGACTTCGTCGCCACCAAGGAACCGATCGGGTCTAAATCGCTGGTGGAACGGCACAACCTGGGCGTGTCCAGCGCCACCATCCGCAACGACATGGCCGTGCTGGAGGCCGAGGGGTATATCGCCCAGCCGCACACCAGCTCGGGACGGGTCCCCACCGAGAAGGGCTACCGCGAATTCGTCGACCGGCTGGAAGACGTCAAGCCGCTGTCGTCGGCCGAACGGCGCGCGATCCAGGGCTTCCTGGAATCCGGCGTCGACCTCGACGACGTGCTGCGCCGTGCGGTACGGCTGCTGGCCCAGTTGACCCGCCAGGTGGCTGTCGTTCAGTACCCGACGTTGTCGACGTCGACCGTTCGTCACCTGGAAGTGATCGCGCTGACGCCTGCCCGGCTGCTGATGGTGGTCATCACCGATTCGGGGCGGGTGGACCAGCGCATCGTCGAGCTCGGCGATGTCATCGACGATCACCAGCTATCGCAGCTGCGTGAAATGCTCGGCCAGGCCCTGGACGGCAAGAAGCTCGCGGCCGCATCCGTCGCCGTTGCCGACCTCGCGGGGCAGCTGCACGGGGCCGGCGCGCTGGGCGACGCCGTCGGCCGCGCGGCGACGGTTTTGCTGGAGTCGCTGGTGGAGCACACCGAAGAACGCTTGCTGATGGGCGGCGCCGCCAATTTGACCCGCAACGCCGCCGACTTCGGTGGCTCCTTGCGGTCCATCCTGGAAGCGCTCGAGGAACAGGTCGTGGTGCTGCGGCTGCTGGCGGCCCAGCAGGAGGCCGGCAAGGTCACGGTCCGCATCGGTCATGAGACGGCGGCTGAGCAGATGGCGGGCACGTCGATGGTGACCACCGCCTACGGTAGCTCGGACATCGTGTACGGCGGCATGGGCGTGCTGGGGCCCACTCGGATGGACTATCCGGGAACTATTGCCAGCGTGGCTGCGGTTGCTCTCTATATTGGCGAAGTTCTGGGTGCCCGATGACTGCGCACCCTTTGGCACCATCTACAGATTTGTGGACGGCCGCGTAAAGCGCGGCACAGGACCCCCGGCATAGGAGAAACAGGCGTGGCACGCGACTACTACGGGCTGCTCGGCGTGAGCAGAAACGCCAGCGACGCCGAGATCAAGCGCGCCTATCGCAAGCTGGCGCGCGAACTGCATCCCGATATCAACCCCGACGAGGCCGCGCAGGCGAAATTCAAGGAAATCAGCGCCGCCTACGAGGTGCTGAGCGACCCGGAGAAACGCCGGGTTGTCGATCTGGGCGGTGACCCGTTGGCAAGCGCCGGCGCGTCGGCCGGAGGGTTCGGCGGCTTCGGCGGCCTCGGCGATGTCTTCGAGGCGTTCTTCGGTGGCGGCTTCGGCGGGAGTTCGGCATCACGGGGTCCCATCGGCCGCGTCCGGCCGGGTTCGGACTCGCTGCTGCGGATGCGGCTCGATCTCGAGGAGTGCGCGACCGGTGTCACCAAGCAGGTCACCGTGGACACCGCGGTGTTGTGCGACCGGTGTCAGGGCAAGGGCACCAACGGCGACTCCGCGCCAATACCCTGCGACACCTGCGGTGGGCGCGGTGAGGTGCAGACCGTGCAACGGTCGCTGCTGGGTCAGGTGATGACGTCACGGCCATGCCCCACCTGTCGCGGTGTCGGAGTGGTGATTCCCGATCCGTGCCACCAGTGCGTCGGTGACGGCCGGGTGCGGGCCCGCCGGGAGATCAGCGTCAAGATCCCCGCCGGTGTCGGTGACGGGATGCGGGTCCGGCTCGCCGCACAGGGGGAGGTCGGACCCGGCGGCGGACCGGCGGGCGACCTGTACGTCGAGGTCCACGAGCAAGCCCATGACATCTTTGTGCGCGACGGCGACGACCTGCACTGCACGGTGTCGGTACCGATGGTCGACGCTGCGCTGGGCGTCACGATCACCGTGGACGCCATCCTGGACGGACCGAGTGAGATCACCATTCCGCCTGGTACGCAACCGGGTTCGGTTATCACGCAGCGTGGTCACGGCATGCCATTGCTGCGTTCCAGCACACGGGGCGATTTGCACGTGCACGTCGAGGTGGTGGTTCCCACCCGGCTGGACCACCATGACGCCGAATTGCTGCGCCAGCTGAAGGGTCGCCGCAGCCGCGATGTGGCCGAGGTCCGTTCTACACACAACGGCAGCGGCGGACTGTTCAGCCGGCTGCGCGAGACCTTCACCGGCCGCTAGTTCTGGCTTTCGGAGGCGCGCTCATGGTGGCGACGCTGTTCTACGTCGATGCACTGCCCGAAACCGGCGCCCTGGCGGTCGTAGCCGGCGACGAAGGGTTCCACGCAGCCGCCGTGCGCCGAATCCGTCCGGGTGAGCAGCTGGTGCTCGGCGACGGCGCGGGCGGCCTGGCGCGCTGCGAAGTGGAGCGGGCCGGACGCGATGGGTTGGCCGCCCGGGTGCTGGAGCGCTGGAGTGTGGCGCCCGGGCATCCGCCGGTGACGGTGGTGCAGGCGCTGCCCAAGTCCGAGCGTTCGGAGTTGGCGATCGAATTGGCCACCGAGGCCGGCGCCGACGCGTTCGTGGCCTGGCACGCGGCCCGCTGTGTGGCTAACTGGGACGGTGCCCGGGTCGTCAAGGGTCTGCGCCGGTGGCGCGCCGTCGCCCGCGCGGCGGCCCGGCAATCCCGCCGGGCTCACATACCGCCCGTCGACGGCGTGCTATCCACCGCGGCGCTGATCGAGCGAATCCATAACGAGGTGGCCGCCGGTGCCGCCGTGCTCGCCCTGCACGAATCGGCGACCGATCGGCTCACCGATGCCTTTGCGAATGTATCTGTGGCGCAAGCAAGTTCACTGATGCTTGTGGTCGGCCCGGAGGGTGGCATCGCACCGGACGAGATCGCCGCGCTGAAAGGCGCGGGCGCCGTCGCGGTCCGGCTTGGTCCGACCGTGCTGCGCACGTCGTCCGCGGCCGCGGTGGCGTTGGGCGCGCTGGGTGTGCTTACGCGGCGATGGGATTAGGCAGGCGCCGAGTGTGAATCTGACGACGCGACACGCTGGTGACGCGTCGTCAGGTTCACAATCGACGGCAAGAAGGGAGCGTGCCTGATGAGCCGGAGCGTCCATGACCTGAGTGCGATCTTCGACGAGCATGTCGCCCACGAGTTCGTCGGCAGAGATGTCGCCGCCACCATGGCGACGATGACCACCGACCCGTTCGTCAATCACGTACCCACCATGATGGGCGGGGTCGGCGCCGCCGAAGTGGCCGACTTTTACGCCAACTACTTCGTCGGGCACTGGCCCGCTGACACTGCGATCATCCCCGTCTGTCGCACCATCGGCACCGACCGCGTCGTCGACGAGATGATCATGTCCTTCACGCACGACGTCCCGATGCCGACCTTCCTTCCCGGCGTGGCACCCTCCGGTCGCGCGGTCATGCTGCCGGTGGTCGTGGTGATGGGTTTTGACGGAGACAAGGTCGCCTACGAACGCATCTACTGGGACCAGGCCTCGCTGCTGGCGCAGGTGGGATTGCTGGATGAGACGCGGTTGCCCGTCACCGGTGTTGCCCAGGCCCACAAGGTGCTGGACAAGGACCTGCCGGCCAATACGCTGCTAGGGCGCTGAGATGCTCGCGAGCGTCGAATCGGTGGGACGCCGTCCCCGACCGGCGGTAGACTGACGGCTCAAGAGTCCCCGCAAGAAACTCCGGAAAGCAGGCATCGGAAACCACGTGACGCCCCGCGAGACCAGTGCTGACGCAGCTGGAGCCCGGCAGGCCGACGCTCAAGTTCGCAGCAGCATCGATGTTCCACCCGATCTCGTCGTGGGCTTGCTGGGTTCGTCAGACGAGAATCTGCGCGCCCTCGAACGCACGCTGAGCGCCGATCTGCATGTGCGGGGCAACACCGTCACCCTCTCTGGAGAACCGGCCGATGTCGCACTTGCCGAGCGGGCGATCACCGAGCTGGTCGCCATCGTGGCCGCCGGTCAGCCGCTGACACCGGAGGTAGTCCGGCACAGTGTCGCCATGCTGGTCGGAACCGGCAACGAGTCGCCGGCCGAAGTCCTGACACTGGACATCCTGTCGCGCCGCGGTAAGACGATCCGGCCCAAGACGCTCAACCAGAAGCGTTATGTCGACGCGATCGATGCCAACACCATCGTGTTCGGAGTGGGCCCGGCGGGCACCGGAAAGACGTATCTGGCTATGGCCAAGGCGGTCAACGCGCTGCAAACCAAGCAAGTGACCCGCATCATCCTGACTCGGCCGGCGGTGGAAGCCGGTGAGCGCCTTGGCTTTCTGCCGGGCACACTGAGCGAGAAGATCGACCCGTATCTGCGGCCGCTCTACGACGCCCTGTACGACATGATGGACCCCGAGTTGATCCCAAAGCTGATGTCCGCCGGTGTCATTGAGGTGGCGCCGCTGGGGTACATGCGCGGAAGGGCGCAACCATTATCGACAAAAGTTCTGACTCCCAACGGGTTTCGACCGATCGGCGAGCTTCAGGTCGGTGATTTTGTGATCGGCGCCGACGGATGTCCGACGCAAGTCTTGGGTGTTTATCCGCAGGGCTTCCAGCAGATCTATCGGGTATCAGCGCAGGACGGTTCATCGACACTTGCGTCTGGTGATCACCTCTGGTCCGTCTATACGCGTGCTGATCGGAGGCATAACAGGCCGCCTCGGGTGTTGCAGACGAAGGAGATGATCGGGAACCTCCGCGCCGCCCACTATCACCGTTACGAACTGCCAATACTTAGTGCGCCAGTACGTTTCGAATCGCGCCCAGTGCCGCTCGACCCGTATGCCCTTGGGTTGCTGTTGGGGGACGGTTGTTTGACGTGCACGACGACGCCGAGTTTCGCGACGAACGATCCCGAGCTGGCTGGAGCCCTGGGACGTCTCATTCCAGGGATCGAATTGCGGCAGAAGTCCGCGGTGGACTACATACTTAACCGGGTCACTAGGCCGGGGGAAGTCATCACGATTGCGAACCCGGTCACGAGTACCCTTCGTAAGCTAGGGCTTGCGGGTACGCGGTCGTCCACCAAGTTCATCCCTGAGGACTACCTTTTCAATTCGCCGGATGTGCGGTTGGCCCTTTTGCAGGGTCTGCTCGACTCCGACGGCGGACCGGTCGCTCAACAGGGGCGGACATGCCGGATTCAGTTCGTAACGGTCTCTGACCGGCTGCGTGACGACATGACGTTCTTGGTTCAGTCGTTGGGTGGCGTCGCTTATCAGAGCACCAGGGTGGCTGCCGATCGCAAGCCGGGACTGGCGCGTGGTCGAGCGGTGCACCACCGATCGGACGCGCATATGCTCGACATCCGTCTGCCCGACGGAGTCGTCCCGTTCCGGCTGGCTCGTAAGGCCGCGAAGTACGACGCGACGCGCAGAGGGCGGGTGATGCGCTTTATCGATCGAATCGAGCCCGTGGGCACCGAGGAGGCTGTGTGTATCCAGGTCGCGGCCGCGGACTCGCTGTACGTCACCGAGGATTTCTTGGTCACGCACAACACTCTTAATGATGCGTTCATCGTCCTCGACGAGGCGCAGAACACCACCGCCGAGCAGATGAAGATGTTCCTCACCCGGCTGGGTTTCGGATCCAAGGTCGTCGTCACCGGCGATGTGACCCAGGTTGACCTGCCAGGTGGAGCAAGATCCGGCCTGCGGGCGGCGATCGACATTCTCGAGGACATCGACGACATCCACATCGCCGAGCTGACCAGCGTGGATGTGGTCCGTCACCGATTGGTTTCGGAGATCGTCGACGCGTACGCGAAGTACGAGGAACCCGGTTCGGGCATGAATCGGGCGGCCCGGCGGGCGTCAGGCGGCCGTAGTCGCCGATGATGAGTGCCGTGAGCAGCTTATGAGCATCGAAGTATCCAACGAGTCGGGCCTCGACGTCTCCGAGGCGGAACTCGTCAGCGTCGCGCGGTTCGTCATCGCCAAGATGGACGTCAACCCGGCCGCCGAATTATCGATGGTGCTACTGGATACCGCAGCGATGGCCGACCTGCACATGCGCTGGATGGACCTGCCCGGGCCGACTGACGTGATGAGCTTCCCGATGGATGAGCTCGAACCAGGTGGCCGCCCCGACGCCCCCGAGCCGGGGCCGGCCATGCTTGGCGATATCGTGCTATGCCCGGAATTCGCCGCCGAGCAGGCGCTCGCGGCGGGTCATAGTCTCGGACATGAGTTGGCGCTGCTGACAATTCACGGTGTGCTCCATCTCCTCGGCTATGATCACGGCGAGCAGGACGAGGAAAAGGAGATGTTCGCCCTGCAGGACCGGCTACTCGAAGAGTGGGTCGCCGACCAGGTCGAGGCTTACCGCCATGACCGTCAAGAAGAGCGGGATCGCCGGTTGCTAGACAAGTCAAGGTATTTCGACAGCTGAGAAAGCGGCGACAGCTGAGGCGCGATTAGGTGCATCCGCTCACGTGGACGCGTCGTCCGGCTCCAACGCAGACACTCACCGGTGGCGGTGGCGGCGGAAAGTCCTGCGGCAGAGGCGCATAGGCGGCCGGCGGCGGAACATAGGCGTTGACCGTATCGGCAACGTTGGTGCATCCGCTGACTGAAACACGCCTACCGACGCTCGCGCAGACGTCGGCGTTGGCCACACCGGAGGGCTGCACCGCGGCATAGATCTCAGGAATCGAGGTAAGTGCCAATACCGCTACCCCCGCGGCAGTCCATGACCGCACCCACAGGTTCATCGCGACTTCCTTCCGTCACAGGCTGGACTTCTTTTGGTTCTGGACTTCAGTTGATTGTTGTGTGAAAGCGTGCACATTGCGCTGGGTAAGTGTCGACGAAATTGAACACGGTCATTTCGGCCGACGTAATCGCTAGGGAATGGCGCCTTCCTGCCCAAGCAATGGAGTCCACTGGCAACGCTCTCGGATGTCAGCCAGCGGCTGACGGATGCCCTCGAGGTCGGCTTGCTCTTGGGGATGGGCGTCGAAGTAGTTCTGCACGTCATCGCGGATCTGTTCTTTGGGCCGGTCCTGGAGGCCGGAGTAGAACTCGTTCAGGTCCGGGTGGGTGAACAGATAGGTGGAGAGCGCCGTCGCGACACCAGCTGCCACACCGGCTACGTCCGCAGCTGTGCAGTTGGGCGGGCGAGAGGCCGGATCGGCGGTGGCGTTCCCCGCGGTCGCACATAACAGCGTGCCGGTGACCGCGCCGGCGCCGATTGCACCGATTACCACGCGGCGCAAAATGAATTCTGAGAGGAACATAACCGGCCCCTTCATTTGGCAATGAAACCGGCCGCAACCGATGGCGGCCGTCGACGGGCTCAAGCTAGCAGATATAGACAACTGCTCGTCTGGGATACGCCAAATTGGCCTTCGGGTGAATGCGCAAGGGCGAGACTGCCAACTCCGAGCATCGGTTGCAGCATTGCTGTGCTGCAACGCTTCTCGGGTTTGGAGATGGTGAGCGCCGAGCAGTCGAGCCTCAACGAGGATGGAACGTGTGAACCGGCGCGGTGTGGAAGTGGCCCAGAGCGGTCAATTCGTTCGATTTACGACCGCCCGTACCCCTGCGGGTTCATGTCAACGTAGGCTTATAAGCGCGTGACAGTGCTAACCATCAAGCCGAGGTATTTCGAAAGTTGACCGGTCTCTACCAGCTGCTCGGTGCGATCGCGTTGATCTGTCTGAGTGGGCTTTTCGCGGCGATCGACGCCGCCGTGAGCACCGTCTCGCTGGCCCGTGTGCAGGAGTTGGTGCGCGACAGGCGGCCCGGCGCGGATGCGCTCGCCGAGGTGATGGCTGAACGGCCGCGCTACATCAACCTAGTGGTGCTGCTACGCATCACCTGCGAGATCAACGCGACGGTATTGCTGGTGGTATTCCTCTACGACAACTTCGGCCTGGACTGGGGGTTGTTCGGCGCCTCCGTCACCATGGTGCTAGTCAACTTCGTCGTCATCGGCGTGGGCCCGCGGACTCTCGGCCGTCAGAACGCGTATTCCATCTCGTTGGCGACTGCCCTTCCGCTACAGGTGATTTCGTGGCTATTGATGCCGCTGAGCCGTCTGCTGGTGGTGGTGGGCAACGCGCTCACCCCGGGCCCAGGCCTGCGAAACGGGCCATTCGCGTCCGAAATCGAGTTGCGCGAAGTCGTCGACCTGGCCCAGCAGCGTGGCGTGGTCGCCGCCGACGAACGCCGCATGATCGAGTCGGTCTTCGAACTCGGCGACACCCCGGCCCGCGAGGTAATGGTGCCACGCACCGAGATGGTCTGGATCGAAAGTGACAAGCCGGCCGCCCAAGCCACGACTGTGGCGGTGCGCAGCGGACACTCCCGCATTCCGGTGATCGGCGAGAACGTCGACGACATCGTCGGTGTCGTTTATCTGAAAGACCTTGTCCAGCATACGTTCTTGGCGGCCGACGGTGGCCGGGACACCACGGTGGCCCAGGTGATGCGCCCAGCGGTGTTCGTGCCGGACTCCAAGCCACTCGACGCGCTGCTGCGTGAAATGCAGCGCGATCGCAACCATATGGCGCTGCTGGTCGACGAATATGGGGCAATAGCCGGTCTGGTGAGCATCGAAGATGTGCTGGAGGAAATCGTCGGTGAGATCGCCGACGAGTACGATGAGGCCGAGACGGCGCCGGTCGAGGACTTGGGCGACAAGCGTTTCCGGGTTTCGGCACGGCTTCCCATCGAAGACGTCGGCGAGTTGTACGGCGTGGAATTCGATGAGGATCTCGACGTCGATACGGTGGGCGGTCTGCTTGCTCTGGAATTGGGCCGCGTCCCGCTGCCCGGCGCCGAAGTTGTGTTCCACGGCCTGCGGCTGCACGCCGAAGGCGGCCCCGATCATCGGGGGCGGGTGCGTATCGGCACCGTTCTGCTGAGCCGGGCCGATTCGGAGGGGGACGAACACGATGGTTGAGCCGCTGGATGCCGAGGACGCCAAGCTGGTGGTCCTGGCGCGGACGGCAATGGCGCGCGCCGAAGCGGGCAGCGGCGCCGCCGTCCGTGATGCCGATGGCCGCACGTATGCGGCAGCGCCGGTGAATTTGTCGACGCTGCAGCTGACGGCCCTGCAGGTAGCGGTGGCCGCCGCCGCATCCAGCGGCGCGCGGCAGCTTGAAACCGTGGTGCTGGTCGCCGGGTCCGCGGACGACCCCGGCATTGCCGCGGTACGCGAGCTATCGCCGACGGCGTCGATGATCATCACCGACCGCGCCGGAAACCCGCTATGAATGGTGACTGCTCGACGTGAGTGAATTCCGTTCGGGCTTCGTATGTTTGGTCGGCAGGCCGAACACCGGCAAGTCGACGCTGACCAACGCGCTGGTCGGCGCGAAAGTCGCCATCACCTCGACGAGACCGCAGACAACGCGGCACACCATTCGCGGGATCCTGCACAAAAGCGGGGAATTTCAGATCATTCTGGTCGATACCCCCGGCCTGCACCGGCCTCGCACGCTGCTGGGCAAGCGGCTCAACGACTTGGTCCGCGATACCTACTCCGAAGTTGACGTCATTGGGCTGTGCATCCCGGCCGACGAAGCGATCGGTCCCGGCGACCGCTGGATCCTCGACCAGATCCGGTCCGTCGCCCCGAAGACGACCCTGGTCGTCGTCGTCACCAAGATCGACAAAGTACCCAGGCAGAAGTTGGCCGCGCAGCTGGTTGCGGTTGGCGAACTCCTGGAAAACACCGCCAACTCCGGCGAGATCGTCCCGGTGTCGGCGGCAACCGGTGAACAGGTCGACGTGCTGGTCGACGTGCTGGCGGCGGCCCTGCCCCCCGGGCCGGCGTACTACCCCGACGGTGAGCTGACCGACGAACCCGAGGAGGTCCTGATGGCCGAGTTCATCCGTGAGGCCGCGCTGGAGGGAGTGCGGGACGAGCTGCCGCATTCGCTGGCGGTGGTGATCGACGAGGTCAGTCCGCGGGAGGGGCGTGACGATCTGACCGACGTGCACGCCGTGCTGTACGTGGAACGGCCCAGCCAGAAGGGAATCGTCATCGGCAAGGGTGGGGCCCGGCTGCGTGAAGTGGGGACCGCCGCCCGTGGTCAGATCGAGAAGCTGCTCGGGACCAAGATCTATCTCGACTTGCGTGTCAAAGTCGCAAAGAATTGGCAGCAAGACCCCAAACAGCTTGGCAGGCTAGGGTTTTAGCCCTACCGCTTTAGACATCCCTCGGTAGCGGCGCGCCATTCACCCGCGATGTGCCGGTATTGTTCTCCCACCACACTTTTGGCTGTTTGGTCGCCCAGCCGCAAACCGCCTCCAGCTCGGCGGCCAGCGAGATCAGCAGGCCCTCGCTGTTGGCGGGACCCATCAGCTGCACGCCGATCGGCAGGCCGTCGGAGGTGAACCCCGCCGGCACACTGATCGATGGCCAGCCCAGTACGTTCCACGGCCACGTCAGCGGGCACGCGGCGATCATGGCGCGATCGGTGCCAAAGCCACTCAGCCGGTCGAAGGAGCGCGCCAACGGCGGCGGCTGTGCGGTCGTCGGTGCCAGCACCACGTCGACGATGTCGAAGATCGAGCCCACCCGGCGCTGTTCGGCGGATTCGTGCCGGCGCGCGCTCCGCAGGATCGCCTGCCCCAGTAGTCGACCGGTACGCAGATTCGACAGGGTGCGGCGGTCCCATATGACTTCGTCGCCCAGTCGCTCTTCCCACTCCACCAACCCCGCGGTGGACCGGGTGAGAAAGTCCCACGACAAGCGCAGGCCATAGTCCGGGTTGCCCGACACCACATTGTGGCCGAGCAACTCGAGCTGTTTGCCCATCTGTTCGGTTGCCGCCAGAATCTCCGGATGCAGCTTGGCCCGAAAAGCGGTGTAAGGGAACCGGGTTGACAGCGCGATAGTCAAGGGACCGGGCGCGATGCCTACGTAGTCGGACGCGGTCAGCGGGGGCGGCTTGTGCCGATCGCCTTCCACGTTGCCGGAAGCCGCGTCGAGCACCAGCGCCGCATCTGCCACCGTGCGGGCCAGCACACCGTTGACGGTGATCCCGTTGAATGCTTCCGGCAACGGCCAGGTCGAGATCCGGCCACGCTGCGGCTTGATACCAACCAGGTGCGTCCACGCGGCAGGGATGCGGACGCTGCCTGCACCATCGGAGCCGATAGCTGCCGTGACCAGGCCCGCGGCCACCGCGGCGGCGCTGCCGCCCGACGATCCGCCCGGCGTATGGCGACGCGACCACGGGTTGCGGGTGTGTCCGAAGGCGGGACCGCTGGTGAACGGCCATTGGCCCAGTTCACAGGTGTTGGTCTTGCCGACGATCACCGCACCGGCGGCGCGCAGGCGACGAACCACCTCGGCGTCCTGGGTGGCGGGCTCGACATAGCCTTCGGTGCCGAAGGCGGTGGGGACTCCAGCAACGTCCACGTCGTCCTTGACCGCGATCGGGATGCCCAGCAGCGGCGCCGTCACACCGGCGGCCCGGCGCCGGTCCGCCTCCAGCGCGTCGGCCAGCGCGGACTCGGTCAGAACCACGCGAAAAGCGTTCAATGTGGGCTGGCTCATCCTGATGGCATGCAGGGAACGCTGCACCAGCTGTTGGGAGGTGACGGCGCGAGTGGCCAGCTGGTAGAGCAGGTCAGTCAGGGTGGGCAGCCGCTGGTAACCGGATCCGGAAGCGGACCCAGAAACGGAGCCAGAAGCGCCAATCACGGGGTACGAGACTATCGGCGCGGATACCCGCAATGTCGCGGTGGGGTGCAAAAATATTGTGATGCGGCTGTATCGAGACCGGGCTGTTGTGCTGCGTCAGCACAAGCTTGGCGAAGCCGACCGGATCGTCACCTTGTTGACCCGCGATCACGGGCTGGTGCGGGCGGTGGCCAAAGGCGTTCGTCGCACCCGCAGCAAATTCGGTGCACGGCTGGAGCCGTTTGCGCATATCGACGCGCAACTGCATCCCGGCCGCAACCTCGACATTGTCACCCAGGTCGTCTCCATCGACGCGTTCGCCACCGACATCGTCAGCGACTATGCCCGGTACACCTGCGGCTGCGCGATGCTGGAAACCGCCGAACGCCTCGCCGGCGAGGAGCGGGCGCCTGCCCCGGCTCTACACCGGCTCACGGTGAGCGCATTGCGGGCGGTGGCTGACGGAAGCCGGCCCCGCGAGCTGTTGTTGGACGCCTACCTACTGCGTGCGATGGGCATCGCCGGATGGGCGCCGGCGCTGACCGAATGCGCCCGCTGTGCCACACCCGGCCCACATCGGGCGTTTCACATCGCCGCCGGCGGCAGCGTCTGCGCGCACTGCCGTCCAGCAGGTTCGACGACACCGCCGCCGGGCGTGCTGGAGCTGATGTCAGCGCTGTACGACGGTGATTGGGAGGCCGCCCGACAGACACCGCAATCCCACCGCAGCCAGGTCAGCGGGTTGGTGGCCGCGCACCTGCAATGGCATCTGGAACGGCAGCTCAAAACATTGCCACTGGTGGAGCGGACGTATCAGGCGGATCGCACCATCGCCGACCGGCGCGCAGCCCGGAACGAGCTGGACGTCAGACAGGATATGGCCTGTGGCTAGGACCGGACGCAAGCTGACTTCCAGCGACTTTCCGCAGCTGCCTCCGGCTCCCGACAACTACCCGACCTTTCCCGACAAGTCGACCTGGCCAGTCGTGTTCCCTGCACTGCCGCCCTCTCCCGACGGCGGTCCAAGCCGACCGCCGCAACATCCGTCGAAAGCCGCCGCGCCGCGAATTCCGCGCGAGCGGCTACCGGCTCATGTGGCCATCGTGATGGACGGCAACGGCCGCTGGGCCACCCAGCGTGGCATGGCCCGCACCGAGGGTCACCAGGCAGGCGAGGCGGTAGTGATCGACATTGTTTGCGGCGCAATCGAACTCGGGATCAAGTGGCTCAGCCTGTACGCCTTCTCCACCGAAAACTGGAAGCGTTCGCCCGAGGAGGTCCGTTTTCTGATGGGCTTCAACCGCGACGTCGTGCGGCTGCGCCGCAAGAACCTCAACACGATTGGGGTCCGGATCCGGTGGGTGGGGGCGCGGCCACGGCTGTGGCGCAGTGTCATCAATGAATTGGCGATCGCGCAGGAGATGACGCGAAACAACGATGTCATCACGGTCAACTACTGCGTGAACTACGGTGGCCGCACCGAAATCGCGGAAGCCGCGCGGGATATCGCTCGTTTGGTAGAGGCAGGCAAGTTCAACCCGGACCGGATCACGGAGTCGACGATCGCCCGTCATCTGCAGTGGCCCGACATCCCGGATGTGGATCTTTTGCTGCGAACCTCGGGGGAGCAGCGGTCGAGCAATTTCATGTTGTGGCAGGCGGCATACGCTGAATACATATTCCAGGACAAGTTGTGGCCCGACTATGACCGCCGCGATCTGTGGGCGGCCTGCGAGGAGTACGCGTCTCGCAACCGACGGTTCGGGAGCGCCTAATGCCGTCCCTGCAGGAGCGTCTGGCCTCGGTCCTTCGCGACGTTCTGCCCGTCGAGGAGGAATCCGACGGCGCGTTGACGGTGCGACATGACGGTACATTCGCGTCGCTGCGGGTGGTCAACATTGCCGAGGACCTCGACTTGGTGTCATTGACCCAGATATTGGCGTGGGACTTGCCGCTGACCAAGAAGCTCAGCGAACAAGTGGCCCACCAGGCGCGCGAATCCAACCTCGGCACGGTGACGCTGGTAGAGAAGATCAACGAGAAGGCCGTGCAGCGCAACTCCGGCAAGAGTGCGGCCAAGATCGCCGACGTGATGCTGCGATACAACTTTCCCGGCGCCGGCTTGACCGACGAAGCGCTGCGTACCATGATCCTGCTGGTGCTGGACACCGGCGCTCAGGTGCGTCGGACGCTGACTGGCTAAGACACCGCCGCTTCAGCGGCCGGATGAGCGGTGTCCTGCCCGCCGGTCTGCAGCAGCGAGCGCAGCAGGTCGTGATCGTAGTCGGCCGGTCGGGTCGAGTCGATGAATCGTTCGATGACCGCGACGAACCGATCCGGGTGGTCACTGAACGGCATGTGCCCGGACTTCTCGAAGATCTCCAGGCGCGAGCCAGGCATTGCCGCGTGCGCGATGTGGGCGTGGTCGACCGGAATCACGGAGTCCTCTGCGCCCCAAATCACTTGCACCGGAATAGATTGCACCAGATAGCTTCGATCCAGCATGGTGACGAACTGGCCGCGTGCATCGACCACCGACCGCAGGGTGCGCGCGAACGCCGACAACGCGCGGGGTTCCTGCAAATTCTCCAGCACCCCCACGATGTTCGCCGCATCGCGCCCGAACCTGGTGGAACGCAGTACATTTCCGACAAAGCGGCCAAAGAGTCGCATCGCGGGCAAAGCGCCGGGCAGGCGCAGCAGCGCGTCGCTGGCCACAGGCAGTGCCGCCAACCGCAGTGCGACGCTGACGTCCTTGGCGACGCCGCCGGCACTTACCAGCACGGTGCGCTCGACCAGATGCGGGTACTGATAGGCGAATTGCATCGCAACTCCGCCACCAAATGAATGTCCGACGACGGTGACGCGGTCGATACCAAGCGCGCCGAGCAGGTCGCGCATGCCGTTTGCGAAGGCCGGCAAGGAATAGTCGGCGCGCGGTTTGTCAGATTCGCCGTGGCCCAGCAGATCCGGCGCGATGACGGTAAAGCGTTGCGCAAGTTTGGCGTGCACTGGCTCCCATGACGCGGAGTTGGCGCCGACGCCGTGGATCAGCAGCAGAGCCGGCCCGGACCCGGCCACCCGAAAGGCGCGGCGGTAACCGTGGATCGTGCGGAATTGCAGCGACGGAGGTTCCACGTCGCGGACCGGCCGCAGGTGCGGCGATGGATGGTTCCGCATCGTGTTCTCACTTCGCTCAAGTGGGCTCTCGTTAAAGCTTCTGGAACGCTTTTCCAGGAGCGTCATCGGAAGAGTCGCAGCATGGGCTTGGCGAGTTCTTGAAGGATTCTTGACACAGAAGGTGTCGGAAACTGCCGCGGCGATCTAATCGGTCTCCGCAAGAGTCGGTCGGCCCTGTGCAGAAGGGTGCAACGCCGAGTCGGGTCATCCATCCTCGTCGTGGTAGCACAAGTAGCACTTGTGCTACAACCGGGGAACGATGCAGAGGGTTGGATTACGCGAACTCCGGCAGAATGCTTCCGAACTCGTGCGACGCGCCGAAGAGGGCGAGGAGATCACCATCACCGTGGCCGGCCGCCCGGGAGCCCGCCTCGTTCCGGCGGCCCCTCGGACCTGGAGGCGATGGGACGATGTGGCCGAACTGTTCGCCGGGCCGGCAGACCTTGCCTGGGAGGCCGACCGCGAGGCAATCGCTGACGATGTACGCCACCCCTGGGCAACGGAATGAGGGCGATCCTCGACACCAGCGTGGTCATCGCGACGGACCTCGAGCCGCTTGAAGGTGAACTGGCCATCAGCGCAATCACCTTGGCGGAACTCCACTTTGGAGCCCTCGCGGCCAAACAGCAGAAGGTGCGCTCCGAGCGGCTGCGACGTCTGCTGATTGTCCAGCGCAAGTTCGACGCGTTGCCGTTGGATGACGTTGTGGCGGTTAGCTATGGCCAGCTGGCGGCAGCGGTAGTCGACGCCGGACGCCAGCCGCAAGCACGCTCGACGGACCTGTTGATAGCGGCCACCGCGCACGCCGACTCAGCCCTGCTCTATACCCGCAACTCCGTCGACTTCGGCGGCCTCGAGGGCTTGGTCGACGTCGTAACAGTCTGAGCTAGGCCGTCAGCGCGTCAGGATACGCATTCCGAGCAGGTACCGAAGATCTCGATGGTGTGGCTGACGTCAGAGAATCCGTGTTTGGTGGCCACTTCGGCGGCCCATGTCTCGACCTCGTGGTCACCCACCTCGATGGTGGAACCGCAGTTGCGACACACCAGATGGTGGTGATGGTGTTCCGAGCACCTGCGATAGACGGATTCGCCCGTATCGGTGCGCAGCGTATCGACCATTCCGGCCGCCGCCATCGATTGCAGCGTCCGATAGACGGTGGTCAGCCCGATGTTCTCACCGCGACGACGCAACTCGTCGTGTATTTCCTGGGCCGAGCGGAAGTCGTCGAGGGTCTCCAGCAGTGTCGAAACCGCTGCTCGCTGACGGGTGGAGCGGGCGCCCTCGCTAGTGCGGGTCATTGACGCCGCTCCTCCTCATCGCTGCGTCCCCCTCGCCGCTGCACGGCGCGGGTCATGGGGCGTCCTCGCCGGCATGGGCGACCGCGTCGACGACGATGTGCGCAAGGTGATGGTCGGCCAGCCGATAGAGCACTTCGCGGCCGGAGCGCTCGCCGGCGACCACGCCCGCCGCCTTGAGGATCTTCAGATGCTGGCTGACCAGCGGCTGTGGCACGCCAAGCGCGTCGACCAGCTCGTGCACGCAGCGTTGGGATTCGCGCAATTGCAGCACGATGGCGATCCGCACGGGTGCGGCCAGCGCGCGCAGCAACTCGCCGGCGGCGTCGAGAATCTCCCTCGGCGGCGGCGCGGG
Organism: Mycobacterium sp. NGS41; assembly: GCF_059812725.1. Lineage (NCBI taxonomy): Bacteria > Bacillati > Actinomycetota > Actinomycetes > Mycobacteriales > Mycobacteriaceae > Mycobacterium > Mycobacterium sp. NGS41. The sequence goes on along the minus strand of NZ_JCALDF010000013.1, from coordinate 28,714 downwards.
GTACTCGGTGAATCCGCCGTCCGTGTGCTCGTGGGCGCCCACCAGATCGGAGGCCTCACTCGAGGCGTCTTCAGCGGTCGGCGTTGAGGAGGACGTCACCATATCGGAGTCATCACCTCGAGAAGTGCCAGATTGATACGAGTCTGCGGCTGACTTCCACTGTCACATGCATGACCACGCATGTCAAAGACGACACCGCCTATCGCTACCATGACTCATGCTTTGCGCGGCGCGGTTCGCTGCGGCATGTGCCTGCCCAAATCCCAGAAGGGACCAGAAAGGAGTGACTACCCCGTGGCGTCCGTCATCGACACCGTAGTCAACCTGGCCAAACGGCGCGGCTTCGTCTTTCCTTCGGGTGAAATCTACGGCGGCACAAAGTCGGCGTGGGACTACGGTCCGCTGGGCGTGGAGCTCAAGGAGAACATCAAACGGCAGTGGTGGCGCTCGGTGGTCACCGGCCGCGACGACGTGGTGGGAATCGATTCGTCGATCATCCTGCCGCGGCAGGTCTGGGTGGCCTCCGGCCATGTCGAGGTGTTTCACGACCCGCTGGTCGAGTCGTTGATCACGCACAAGCGCTATCGGGCCGACCACCTCATCGAGGCCTATGAAGCCAAACACGGGCAGCCGCCGCCCAACGGGCTGGCCGATATTCGCGACCCGGACACCGGCGAACCCGGCCAGTGGACCGAACCGCGCGAGTTCAACATGATGCTCAAGACCTATCTCGGGCCCATCGAAACCGAGGAGGGGCTGCATTATCTGCGACCCGAGACCGCCCAGGGCATCTTCGTCAACTTCGCCAACGTGGTCACGACCGCTCGCAAGAAGCCGCCGTTCGGTATCGGGCAGATCGGCAAAAGCTTCCGCAACGAGATCACGCCGGGCAACTTCATTTTCCGCACGCGCGAGTTCGAGCAAATGGAAATGGAGTTCTTCGTCGACCCGGCGACGGCCAAAGAATGGCATCAGTATTGGATCGACAACCGACTGCAGTGGTATGTCGATCTCGGGATCGATCCGGAGAACCTGCGGCTGTTCGAACACCCGAAGGACAAGTTGTCGCACTACTCCGACCGCACCGTCGACATCGAGTACAAATTCGGCTTCGTGGGCAACCCGTGGGGCGAGCTGGAAGGCGTCGCCAATCGGACCGATTTCGATTTGTCAACGCACAGCGAGCATTCCGGCGTCGACCTGTCATTTTACGACCAGGTCGCTGACACTCGTTACACGCCGTACGTCATCGAACCCGCAGCCGGTCTGACCCGGTCGTTCATGGCGTTCTTGATCGACGCCTACACCGAGGACGAAGCGCCGAACGCCAAAGGCGGGATGGACAAGCGGTCGGTGCTTCGGCTGGACCCGCGACTGGCACCGGTCAAGGCCGCCGTGTTGCCACTGTCGCGGCATGCCGACTTGAGCCCCAAGGCCCGCGACCTGGCCGCTGAATTGCGGAAATGCTGGAACATCGATTTCGACGACGCCGGCGCGATCGGGCGGCGCTATCGGCGCCAGGACGAGATCGGTACGCCGTACTGCGTGACGGTGGATTTCGAATCACTCGAGGATCATGCGGCCACGGTGCGCGAGCGTGACGCGATGACGCAGGAGCGCATCCCGATGAGCGACGTCGCCGACTACCTGGCGGTGCGCCTCAAGGGCAGCTAGTACCGCACCTGCGAGCGGACGCAAAAGCTCCCGCATCCGGTCCTACTGACCGTTCCGTGGGCCTGAGGCTCCTCCTGGAAGAGTGGGCGGGTGACCACCGGGGGGAGCATGGCTGCCGGTTAAGCGTCCGTCGCCCATTCGTTCCGATGGCGCCTTGCTCGGTTCGTCGCCGGCTGTCACGTTATGCACGTTGTGTTCTTCGTCCTCCTCTATGACGGCGGCCTCACCTCGCGCCAGCATCACCGTGGAGACGATCACCAGCGCCGTTATCGCTGCCAGCAAAGCCCATTCCGGGCCACTTTCCAGTCGCAGCGTCTCCTTGAGCACAGCGACACCCAGTATCACGGCCACGATGGGTCTTAGGACGATCATCGTCGGCAGGGAGGCGGTCAGCGAGCCGGCGCGGAACGCTGACTGCTGAAAGATCGTCCCGGACACCCCGGCGAGGATCCAGACGTAGAACTCCCAGGTATGGAGCAAGTGGTGGCCGCCGTGATGAATCACTTGTACAATGCCCTTGGTCAGCACGACGAACACCGCCATCGACGCTCCGTTCACTGCCGCCAGCAGCACCGCCGACGCCGGACGGCCTTTCAAAAGGCGGGCCCCCAGCACGCACAGCACCAGTGTCGGACCCAACACCACGGCCGCGATGAGCCAGTCACTCACCGCGCCCCGGGGCACGCCGACGGTCGGATCCCCGACCTTGATGAGCAGCGCCAACGCCGCGGCCAGCACGACCGCCCACACCCACTCCGAGCGGGTGATGGGATGGCCGCTCACCCGTGCATAGATGGGCAATGCGAACAGCAACAATGTCACCTGCAGGCAGGTGACCAGCATGACCGAACCGTGGTCCAGCGCTATAGCAATGAATATGTTGCTGGCGACGTCCCCGAGACCGCCCAGCCACCAGTTGCGGTTGCGCACCAGCATGCTGAACAGCGTCAGGTGCCCAACTTCACCCTCGGTGACCGTATGAGCGGACCGCTGACGGATCACATTTCCGATCGCGGCCGACAGCGCGCCGAGCAGGGCCAAGATTGCGGGGATGATCTCCGTCTTCAACATGGTTGCCCTCCTTGCCGCACCGGCTCAAAGGCCTTGTCCAACATCCAGTCTTGCGGACTCCGCCAGTCCAAGTTCACAGTTAGGCCCGGGATCATGACAGCGCGGCCATCACCGCTTTGTCTACCTCCAGATCGGAGACCGTTGCATTCGCGCGGCGAAACCCTTCCTCGACGTAATCGGGGGGCTGGAGCCCGGGCCACACGGCGCACAGGCCGATAAAGTCCCACGCGTCGAAAACGAAGAATCGGTAGGCCTGCCACGCCTCGTCAAACGTCGGAGGGTCGGTCAAGCCGTATTCCCGCAGGGTCGACAGGTAAAGCCTGATCAGGTCTTCCTGATGCTGCCTGCGCAGCTCGATCGGCAGCGAATGCGTGAAGAAGTAGCTGATTTCGCGGATTCCGGGTCCACGCTGGATCAGCTGCCAGTCGAGGAGCCCGCTTCGCCCGTCCGGAAGGCCGTAGGTGTTGCCCGCATGCCCGTCGCCGTGCAGCACGGTCTGCGGACCAATCTTCCACTTCGCGTGCAGCGCATGATCGTTGCGGTTGACGAATTCGGCCATGCGTCGCACCGACGGCGGCAGTTCGTACTCCTCGGAAGCGAGTAGTTTCTTGCGCATGCGGCGAAACTGCCAGAGCATGACGGCAAATCCAGGCCGCTGCCTCTCCGACGCGATCCAGCTGAGGTCATTGTCCAGACGCGGGCTGTCCCAGAACGCTGCGTGCAGGTGGCCCAAAGCGCGCACGATGCCCTCCGCGTAGGGCAGGTCGAGCGCGGCAGGGCTCTCGAGAAAGGTTGCCCCGGCGCCGACGAGGTCCTCCAACAGGAGCAGATAACGGGCACCATGGCCCGCGTGGCACGCGTACACCTGCGGCGCGACGTCGTCCCCGAGTCCTGGGCGGATCGCGTCGTAGAACCGGACTTCGTTCATCGCCATATCGAGGGCGGCCACCATCGCACGGTTCTTCGCTGACAACGGCGTCGACTTGACGAACACGCTCGCGGGCAGCCCGGCATCCTGGCCGGCCGCGTTCCACTCGACGGCCAGACGTCGCCGGTCAGTCAGCCCTGACGTGCCCTCCATGGTCTCGACGCGAAGCGCGACGGCGTCCGGCACGCGCTGACCGAATACGGCCGTTATCCACGTCGCGTCGACGCCCGCCGCCCACTCGGGCTTCGGCGCCGGCACCCACGGCGACAACGCGAGCACGGATTCTGCGATCGCCCGACCTGACCTGATCAGATTCACTATTTCTCCTCTGCTGGCCCGCACCCCCCGGCTGCAACAAGCCGTCGAGGAGGATCCCATAGCCGTCTTGAAGGATTCTTGGAACGACGCACGGACCCCCGCGGCCGGCGCAACCGGGCAGAGTCCGAAATACCTAGGTTTCGGCAGCTTTCGCGACTGCGCGCGATGCTTAAAATCGGCCGCCACCGCCCATGAAACCGCCTCCGGATGAGTTGCGTGACGAGCCACCGAATGATGTGGGGCTCCAGCCAAAGCCGCCCCGCATGCCTCCGCTCAGCAGGTCACTGATGATGATCCCGCCGATCAGCGCGCCGGTGTCGTCTCCGCTGCGGCGGCTATAGGCGCGCTCAGCCGATTCCACGTCCGCATTGGCCAGCGCCTGCACGTGAGCGGCCAGCGTCGACGCCGCGTTAGCGTGGGCAATCGCCTCGGTCGCATTAGTCGTTCTCAGGTCATGCGCGGCTTGGAGGTGCCGTTTCGCCTCCGACAGCCGGGTGCGCGCCTCGGACCCGATGCTGCCGCGACGGGTGTCGATGTACTCCGACACTCCACGCGCCCGCGATTCCGCGGTGAACAACGCCTGTTCGAGCGAACGGTTGAGACGGTCGGCGGCCGCCTGCTCTTCGGCCAGGGTGGTCAGCACCCGGTTGAGTTCCGCATCGGCCTTGGTCAACCGCACAAAGGTGCCCAACGGATCGGCGGAACCGGTGCCACGAGCGGTGTCGACGGCTCTGGTTGCGACATCGCGGGCCGCGACCAGTTCTCCGGTATGCGCCGACTTGGATTTCGGGCTCTGCTGCAGATGCTCGTTGGCGTGCGTGATAGCCGTCTGGATATCGCTCATGACCGACGGCAGCGAAGCGACGGCGTGCCGGATGTCGCTGGCCGCACTGTCCACCGCATCGAACAGCGAACGCGCTTGCCCGAGCGCCGACTCGGCAGCACGAACCGCATCGACCAAATCGCTCTGTCGCCCGCTCTCCACGTGCGCGGTCAGAGCGCGGGCCGCACCGATGTTCTTGTCGGCGAACGCCAGACGCTCCTTGCCGGTCGAGATATTGCCCGAGACCGAAGTCAAAGCGGCGGTGTCGAATTCGTTGTGCAGATCGGCCAGCCGCTGTTCCGTCGGGGTGATGCGGGAGGTCAGTTCGACATACTGCTGAGTCAGCCCGTCGAGCCGCGACGGGGCGTTGATCACCAAATCCCGTAGCTGCTCGAAGGATTCGGTCTGCGACTCCAGTTCGCGATCAGCCGTTGCCGCGGACACGATCACCCGGGTGAGCAACTCGCGTCGCTGCGCCGACGTCTCAGGAATGGCGTCGTCGAGTTGTTGGCGCACGGTGAACGCTTGCGACAGAGCGGCTTTGGCGTTGTTGACCGCGTTGGTGAAGGGTTCGGTGCGCTCTTGGCCGAACTCCTCGATCGCCAGCGTGAGCTCATTAGAGCTGGTGCGTACCGCATTGTCGACGTCCACCACCATCAACCGGGACAGGTCGTCCAACGCCTCGAGGGGGACGGCGGCCAGCGCGGTCGCGTCGGTGGGGTCGACTCGCCGGGCGGCTGCCAGCGCAGCGGCGCGGCGGCGCCGGTTCCGATAGCGCATAACGATCAGCAAGACCACTACCACGACGACGATCACGCCCAACACGATCAGCAGCAACACCCGGCCTGAGGAACTCGGTGCCTGGTTGAGCCCGTTGGCGGCGGCAACTGCCGCGCCGCTCCAATTGCCGTCGCGCAGGGCGGGTTCGATTTGCGTGTGCCGCAGGGCTTCGACCTGACCGGCGTTGACGCTGTGCACCTCGGTCGACACCAGAAATGCATACGCCCTGCTGGTGGTGGCCACGGCCAGCAGTGCGTCGTATCCGTGCAAGTCGCTGGCGCTGTACGTGCGCTTGGCCCAGGCCTCCGCGGGCAGCTCGGAGAAGTTGTCGACGTAGACCACCCATAGCCTGACGTGGCGCTCGGCATAGAGCTTGTCGACGGCGGATTTCACCTCGGCGCGGCCCGATTCGGACAGCACGCCGGCGTTGTCGGTGATGTAGCCCGGAAGCCGGAACGGTGGTTGCGCGCCGGCGGGCGGTGTGAGCAGCACGGTCCCGGTAAGACTCACAGCCAGCATCGCCAGGACCACGCCGAGCAGGCGAGCAATGCGCATACGCCAATGTAGCTCTGCACCGATGCGCGCCAACTCTTTGTCGGCGCGTTCGACGACCGCCCTGGCAGACTGTACGTCGGTGACCACGAATCGGGACGACCCCTACGACGACTTCGACCGTCAGCGGCGGGTAACCGAAGCGCCGAAGACTGCGGGTCTGCCGGGGACGGAAGGCCAGCACCGCACCGACTTCGCCCGCGACCGGGCCCGCGTCCTGCACAGCGCCGCGCTGCGTCGGCTGGCCGACAAAACCCAGGTGGTCGGTCCCCGGGAAGGTGACACTCCGCGTACCCGGCTGACCCATTCGCTGGAGGTGGCCCAGATCGGGCGGGGCATGGCGGTCGCGCTGGGTTGCGACCTCGACCTCGTCGAACTGGCCGGCCTGGCGCACGACATCGGCCACCCTCCGTATGGGCACAACGGCGAGGCGGCGCTCAATGAGGTTGCCGCCGAGTGCGGCGGCTTCGAAGGCAATGCGCAGAACTTCCGGATTCTCACCAGCCTTGAACCGAAAGTGTTTGACGGGCAAGGGGATAGCGCAGGGCTGAACCTGACTCGGGCAGCCCTGGACGCGGTCACCAAATACCCGTGGCTGCGTGGTCAGGGGCATGACAAGTTCGGGTTCTACGACGACGACCGCGATGCGGCGGCGTGGATGCGTCAGGAGGCGCCGGCGGATCGGGCTTGCCTGGAAGCACAGGTGATGGATTGGGCCGACGATGTCGCCTATTCGGTGCACGATGTCGAGGACGGCGTCGTCTCCGAACGCATCGACTTGCGCGTGCTCGCCGACGACGACGAGGCGGCGGTATTGGCCAAGCTGGGCGAGCGTCAGTACTCCCGGGTGGGTTCTGACGAGTTGATGGCCGCCGCCCGGCGGCTGTCGAAGCTGCCCGTGGTGGCCGCTGTCGGCAAGTACGACGCCACGCTGGCGGCGGCCGTCGCGCTCAAGCGGTTGACCAGTGAGCTGGTGGGCCGGTTCGTGTCGGCCGCGATTGCGAGCACGCGTGCGGCGGCCGGGCCAGGTCCGTTGGTGCGCTACCAGGCCGACCTGCAAGTGCCCGACCTGGTGCGCGCCGAGGTTGCCGTTCTGAAAACCCTTGCGCTGCAATTCATTATGTCTGACCCGCGGCATCTGGACACTCAGGCGCGTCAGCGTGATCGGATCCACCGGGTAGCCCACTGGCTGTACGCTGGGGCGCCCCGAACACTCGACCCGATCTATGCCGCGGCGTTCACCGTCGCGCCCGACGACGACGCCCGGCGGCGGGTGATCGTCGACCAGATCGCCTCGTATACCGAAGGCAGGCTGGAGCGTATCGACGCCCGCCGCGCTGACCTCTAGCGAATCGCTCGGCGAAATCGCAGCGGTTAGGCTGCCAAGCATGATCAGGAACACCGCGGTCGCCACCATTCTGCTGTCGTTGCCTGTCGTGGCGATGAGTGCCTGCAGTTCTGCTCAACATTCGGGCAGCCAGACCAGCAGCATCCCCGCAGTCCAGAGCAGTTCCCCCTCCACAACCAGTGCGGCGCCTACCGCCGGCACGCTGACAGCACACCTGAAAAATCCGGAGGGCACATTGGTCGCCAACGCGACGTTCGATTTCAGCGGGGGCCATGCCACGGTCCACGTGGAAACGGTCTGCCCGGGCATCCTGGCACCCGGTAGCCACGGCGTGCACATCCACGAAATCGGAAAATGTGAGCCCAACTCCGTTGCCCCGAACGGCGGGCCGTCGGGCAACTTCTTGTCCGCCGGCGGCCATTACCAGGCGCCCGGGCATACCGGTAAGCCGGAAAGCGGCGACCTGCCACCGCTCGAGGTGAACGCGGACGGCTCCGGTTCCCTGCAGACCACCACCGATGCCTTCACCCGGGAGGAGCTACTGGCTGGGAAGGGGACCGCGTTGATGATCCACGGCGTCGACCACATGGCGATGGACCGGATCGCATGCGGTGTCATCGGTACCGGGTAGCGCGGCGGTCACGTCGTGCGAAGCGGGGTCGCCACCGTCTCAACTAGCCGGCCCGGCGCTTTAGACTGAGCCGATGGCTGGCCGGATCTCCGATCGCGACATCGCCGCCATCCGCGAGCGGATTCGCATTGAGGACGTCGTCGCCGACTATGTGCAGCTTCGGAGAGCCGGGGCCGACTCCCTCAAAGGCCTGTGCCCATTCCACAACGAGAAGTCTCCGTCGTTTCACGTCCGCCCCAACCATGGTCACTTCCATTGCTTCGGCTGCGGTGAGGGCGGCGACGTATATGCCTTCGTCCAGAAGATCGAACACGTCAGCTTCGTCGAGGCGGTTGAACTGCTCGCCGACCGCGTCGGCCACACGATCAGCTACACCGGCCCGGCCACCAGCGTGCAGCGCGACCGCGGCAGCCGCAGCCGGCTGATCGCGGCCAATGCTGCCGCGGCGGAGTTTTATGCGGCGGCGCTGGAATCCGAGGAGGCAGCGCCGGCCCGTCAGTACCTGAAGGAGCGGAACTTCGATGCCGAAGCCGCGCGCCGCTTCGGCTGCGGGTTCGCGCCCTCTGGCTGGGAGTCATTGACAAAGCATCTGCAGCGCAAGGGCTTTGAGTTCAAAGAGCTGGAAGCCGCGGGCCTGTCTCGTCAGGGCCGCCGCGGTCCGATGGACCGTTTTCACCGCCGGCTGCTGTGGCCCATCCGCACCGCGGCCGGCGAAGTGATCGGGTTCGGCGCCCGGCGGTTGTTCGACGACGACCCGATGGAGGCCAAGTACGTCAATACGCCCGAGACGCTGCTGTACAAGAAGTCCTCGGTGATGTTTGGCATCGATTTGGCCAAACGTGATATCGCCAAAGGGCACCAGGCGGTGGTCGTCGAGGGCTATACGGACGTAATGGCGATGCATCTGGCCGGTGTCACCACGGCCGTTGCGTCGTGCGGCACCGCGTTCGGCGACGAGCACCTGTCGATGTTGCGCCGGCTGATGATGGACGACAGCTTCTTTCGGGGTGAGTTGATCTACGTTTTCGACGGTGACGAGGCGGGTCGCGCCGCCGCACTCAAGGCGCTCGAGGGCGAGCAGAACTTGGCGGGTCAGTCCTTCGTCGCGGTGGCCCCCGACGGTATGGACCCCTGCGATCTACGGCTGAAGTCGGGCGACGGCGCACTGCGCGACCTGGTTGCCCGACGAACCCCGTTGTTCGAGTTCGCAATTCGCACCGCCCTTGCCGAGATGGACCTCGACAGCGCCGAAGGCAGGGTCGCCGCGCTGCGCCGCTGTGTACCCATGGTGGGCCAAATCAAAGACCCCACTTTGCGCGACGAGTACGCCCGGCAGCTCGCCGGCTGGGTCGGCTGGGCCGACGTCGCACAGGTCATCGGCCGGGTGCGCGACGAGGCCAAGAAATCCACCCGCCCCGGCCGCGCCGGCTCCGGATCCAAAGCCCCGCGTCGGGCCGCCCAGGAACCGCGCGACGTGCCCGCATCCCCAGAATCCACAGCCGCCCGTCCGGACCCGCGTGAGCCGACACTGTGGCCACAGCGCGAGGCGCTCAAATCGGCGTTGCAGTACCCGGCGCTGGCCGGCCCGGTATTCGACACGCTGACGGTGGAGAGCTTCACCCACCCCGGTTACGCGGCCGTGCGCGCGGCGATCGAAGCGGCGGGCGGCACCTCGGCGGGTATCACCGGTGCGGAGTGGATCGATGCGGTACGCCGGCACACTACGTCGCCGTTGACCGCGGGCCTGACCAGCGAACTGGGGGTGGAAGCGATCCAGGTCGACGACGAGAAGCTACCGCGCTACATTGCCGGCGTGCTGGCCCGTCTGCAGGAGGTTTGGATGGGCCGCCAGATTGCCGACGTCAAGTCGAAGCTGCAACGCATGTCACCGATCGAGCAGGGCGACGAGTATCACGCGCTGTTCGGCGACCTGGTCGCGATGGAGGCCTACCGGCGCAGCCTGCTTGAGCAGGCCAGCGGAGACGATCTCACCGCGTGACGCGCTAGCCGCTAGTTGGCCTGCCGCTCGTCGACCCGGTCGACGACGGTGGTTGCGTTGTCGATCTCGGCCAGGGTCACAAACCCCGCATCGGGTGAGATCCGATTCGCAATCTTGCGGCGGCCCCCTTCGATCACCGACCGAGCCGCGGGACTGCCGGTAACGGCCCGATAGGTGCCGACGATCTGCTCGTATCGGCGCCGCCCGGCCTTGGTACCCAGCACGTAACCCACCCCGAGCACGAAGACATACCCGATCAAAGCGGCCCCTCCCGGATTATGGTGCGAATGGCTCCATCCTGCCTCACACAGCTGGGTGCGCGCCTGCCGTGCCGGTAGTTGGGCTTGCCAGTTGGTCAAGCTATCCCAGTACGCTAGAGTCGTCCCGCGATCCGCGCCAGCGCCGCGTGGACTGAGCAGTCCCCTGTAGCTCAATTGGCAGAGCGTTCGGCTGTTAACCGAAGGGTTCCTGGTTCGAGTCCAGGCGGGGGAGCTGTAGCTCCTGGTGAGGCACGCCCTGTGATGGCACCATTCGCGCATCGAACTTGCCCATGAGCTTTTCGACCAGCCGACGATGCGTGGTGTTCTGCGAGGCGGCAAGGAGCCACCGGCCATCAATCCGTACAGCGATGGTGGTGTTCACCCTGGTACTGCCTCGATTCCGCCGGCGCGCCCCCTTCATCACCGCGCCTTTTGCGTTGATCAGCGCCACGTCGGGCGTCAGAAACCGAAGTTGGGTGATCTCGGTATCCAAGCGCGACCCCTTGAGTCTCTTGAACAGCCATACATACGAGGCCGCGATTGCTTCGCGACCTTTGTGGTGACTGCCCAGGAACGTGACGTAGTCCGCGTCGGGCGTGAACACGCCGGCGTAGGCCTCAGGATCCCCTGCGGCCCAGGCCCTTGTCTGTCGATCAAGCAGGTCGCGGATAGCATCCTCATCGGCGCGCCGGTCACTGCTCACCACGTCACTCCTATCCCATTGCCGCAGAACGGTTATCGCGTGGCGAGATCCGCAACAGCGGCTTCAATCTCCGCGACGCGGGCCGGATCGATGCCCCAGGGGCCGTCCACCCCAACGCGTTTGTCCAGATCCCACAGCACGCACCGCTCGCCCGGCTGCGCGACCAATGACCACGCGATGACCGTCCTGCGCAGCTGTTCGTCGGCTGAATCACCGGCGCCCGGGGTATCTGCAGTGGCGCTGCCCTCCGGATAGTGATGCAAAAACTCGCCGTATGCCTTGTCGCAGAACGCCGAATACCGCGTCGTGCAAAGGATCAGGCCGTGCCAGGCCTCATCGACCGCGCGGGACGGCATCCCGATCACCTGCTTGTCCCGCAGCGCGGGTGCGCAGCAGCGAAGCCACTGTCGCAATCCGGTCTCGACGAGCGCCCGGGGCTGCCACGGACAGGTCTTGAACACCGCAGCAGGAAGCTCGAGTTCAGCCGCCGCAATACCGGCTCGGCTGTATCGGTCCTCGGCTCGGCGCCGCACGCGATAACTGTATGCGGCGCGAGAAGCGCGCGTAACCTTGGCCCTCTCCTGCTTGGGATCTTGACCACCGTGGTGGTTCTCGGTGTTCTTGCCTTAATGGTCGTGACGATGAGGCGTGCCGCGCGCGCCAGACGGGGCTCAGGGCGCGATGGCATCTGGATGACCGGCGCCGGGGGATGGGAAGGCGGCGGTGATTTCGGTAGCTACGGCCACGGTGGACATAGCGGCCACGGTGGACATAGCGGTTGTGGTGGTGGTCACCACAGTGGCTGCGGCGGCGGGCACAGTGGCTGCGGCGGCGGAAGCGGTTGCGGCGGAGGTGGCTGCGGCGGCGGGAGTTAGTCGTAGGCCGGGATCCAGATCGTGTCGAGGACGGCTTGGGCGACGTCGTCGTGGGTGCTGGTCGCCACCCCCTCGGCGACAGCGGCATGGTAGACGGCCTCGGCGACCGCCGCCGAGATGGCGCACAGGTTCTGCACGTCCGGCAATAGCGCGGCACCGATGATGGTCGGATCGGCTTGTTGTGCAATCGATTTCGCTGCCGCATGCAGCATGCCCTGGGTTAGCAGTCTGGCTCCGGATACGATGACGCCCAGCCCGATTCCGGGAAACACCAGCATGTTGTTGGCCTGGCCGATGGTGTAGGTGATGCCGTCGTATTCGACGGGCGCGACCGGACTGCCGGTGGCGACCAGCGCCTTGCCATTCGACCAGTCCAGTAGGTCGGCCGGCATGGCTTCCATGCGGGAGGTCGGGTTGGAGAGCGGGAAGATCATCGGGCGTTCGCAGCACGCCGTCATCGCCTCGACCACCTCCTGGGTGAAGGCGCCCGACATCGTTGAGCAGCCGAACAGGATGGTGGGTGACGCCAGCTTGATCGCGTCGACCAGTGCGACCCGGTCTCCGGCTGCCACCCCCAACTGGTCGCGGTTCTTCGCGTAGGGCGCCTGGAAGTCGCGCAGGTCGTCCATGTCGTCGAACAGCAGGCCCTGCTTGTCGATCGGCCAGATCTGTGCGGTGGCCTGCTCGGCGGTGGCGCCGTCGGCGACCATCGCGTCGCGGATCTGGTCGGCGACGCCCATCCCGGCGGTTCCGGCTCCGAAGACGACCGCTATCTGGTCGCGCATCGGGACACCGGTGACGTCCGATCCGCCGTACATGGCCGCCACGACGACTGCGCCAGTTCCCTGCACGTCGTCGTTGAACACGCAGCAATCCTCGCCGTAGGTTTCCAGGATCATCCGTGCGTTCGCCGGCCCGAAGTCCTCGAAATGCAGCATCGCGCGGGGAAACAGCCGGTGAGCGGTGTCGATGTAGCGCTTGATGAACTCGTCGTATTCGGGGCCGTGGCGACGGGCATGCCGATTACCCAGATAGAACGGGTCTTGCAGCAGCTGTTCATTGTCGGTGCCGACGTCAAGCGAGACCGCGAGGCAGCGGCGCGGATCGATACCACCGCCGGCGGTGTAGAGCGCCAGCTTGCCCACGGCGATCTGGATGCCGCCCACACCCCAGTCACCGATACCCAGGATCGCCTCGGCGTCGGTGCACACAATCAGGTCGACGTCGTCGGGTCCGAGCCCGAACGTTTCAAACGCTTCGGCGATCTCGTCGGGTTCGTCGATGCTCAGAAACAGTCCGCGCTGCCCCCGGTATTCGTCCGAAAAGCGTTGAATGGCCTCGCCGACGGTGGGCGTGTACACCACCGGCATCAGCTCGGGCAGATGCTCGGCCAGCACCTTGAAGTACAGGACTTCGTGGCGGTAGTGCAGTTGCTCCAGAAGCAGGTTGCGGCCCAGATCGGTTGCCATGCCTTGCAACTGGCGCCAGACACGGTCGGCCTGCTGTTCGAGCGTGAGCACTGCCGACGGCAGCCGGCCGGTCAGTCCCAGCCGCCGCCGTTGCTCATGCGTGAAGCCGACGCCACGGTTGAGGCTCGGCGCGGACAACGGAAGCGGGATCCGGGGCACACAGGCGTCGCTCATCGCAACCTCCGTTTGTGACTTGGCGCGTTAGGTCACGGTAACGCCGATCGAGGTAACGAAGGCCCCGTTCAGTGTGTAACCGGTGGAAGCACGCCAGTCACATCAGCCACGTCAGCCCCTACGATGCTTGGCCAGCGATTTTGCAACGTGGTATCACCCGCGATATCGCTTTGATGACTCGTATTGGCTTATGTCAAAGTGCCCACGGCCGCATTCGTTTCTCGGAACTTCTGTGCGAAGTGGCAGGTGACGAGTTCCCCCACAGTGCCGAAACTCGCCTTGAACGCTTATGCCGCGGGCGCGCGGCGCAGTCGTGCGACGAGTGGGTATAGCTGGCAGCCGAGGCAGATGCCGAAGGCGGCGTTGAGGAAAGCGGCGAACAGCGCGAACGCGGTCGCGACCACGCCGAGCAGCGGAATGGCGGCGGCGAAGCCGACGACCCCGATGACCGCGAATATGAACCCGACCAACTGGGCGAACTTCAGCGGCGCCACCGGCTCGCGCTCGGTGACCGGTCCGAGCCGCGGTGCGACGAGCTTTCGGAATAGCACTCCGTACGGGCTGTTGCCCGGGCCGCGCCACGCGCTGATCGCGAAGACGATGGTCTGGGCGCCCAAAATCATCGCGGCGGCCGGGGCGCTGAACGCCGAGACGACCAGCGTGAGCACCAACACGATGGTGCTGACCCAGGCGGCGAATCGCGGACCCCGCACATCCACTTGGCTGGTGTCGGTCGACTTCGTAGACGGAGTGTTGCTCACTGTCGCTCCTAGTTGCCGGTCAAGCCAAGAGAGGCTCTAGTGCCGTGCGCAGGTCAGCCGCCTTTGGCACGCCTGCGCTGCGATATCGTTGCCGTCCGCCGGCGTCGAAGATGAACGTGGTCGGTAGTGAGAGCACCGAAAATTGTTTAGCGGCAACTGGATTCGCGTCTATATCGATCTCCATGTGCGCCACCGAGGGCAAATCCGCGCACACCTGGTCGACCACGCGACGCACCGAGGCGCACGGACCGCACCACTCCGCGCTGAAGTGCACGACGGTCGGCACTGCATCGGACAAGCCGAGTTCCGGCGTGGCCTGCTGCAGCTGAGCGTCGGTTTCCCGCAATACGCCGGACCGCCGGGTGACCGCCACACCTATCACGGTGGCGCCCCCCAGCGCTGCGACGATGCCGGTCACGGCGATAGGAATGAGACTCACTTAGGCCGCTTCAGATCGAGAAGTCTTCGCCATGCCACACTCCGCCTTCGGGTGGCCGGATGACGCCGTCCGTTTGCTGGCCGGCGCCGTTGCCTTCCAGCCTGGCCACCCGGGTGAGCAGGGATTGCAGGCTGACACCCACCAGATCGGGCAGCACCGAGTCGTCTTCGGCTTTGCCGGGGCGGCTGATGACCTGGCCGGGGACCCCAACCACCACCGCGCTTGCCGGAACCTCCTTGACGACGACGGAGTTGGCGCCGATGCGGCTATCGTCGCCGATCTTGACCGGGCCCAGCACCTTTGCTCCGGCGCCGATGATCACGCGGTCGCCGACGGTGGGGTGGCGCTTACCGGTCTCCGAACCCGTGCCGCCGAGGGTGACGCCGTGGAAGAGCGTCACGTCGTCGCCCACCTCCGCGGTTTCTCCGATCACCACGCCCGTCGCGTGATCGATGAACAGGCCGCCGCCCAGCAGCGCACCCGGATGGATGTCGACGCCGGTCAGGATGCGGGTGAACGCCGCGATCACGCGCGCAGCCAGCCGGCGGCCACGACTCCACAGCCAGTGGCTGATCCGGTGGCCCCACACCGCGTGCACTCCGGGGTAGCTGAGGATGACTTCCAGCGTGGTTGGTTTCGCCGGATCGCGCTCCCTGGCCACCCGTATGTCGCGCCGTATCGCTGCCAGCATGGTCAATCGCTCAGGTCGGCGAACAACACGGTGCTCAGATACCGCTCGCCGAAGTCGGGGAGCACGACCACGATGAGCTTGCCGGCGTTGTCCGGCCGGCGGGCCAATTCGAGAGCGGCCGAAACGGCAGCACCCGACGAGATGCCGACCAGCAGTCCCTCTTCCCTGGCCAGCCGCCGGGCCAAATCGAGCGCGTCGTCGTTCTCGACGGTAAGAACCTCGTCGACCAACCCCATGTCCAACACCGGCGGGACGAATCCGGCGCCGATGCCTTGGATCGGGTGCGGTCCCTTCTGGCCGCCGGACAACACTGGCGACCCGGTGGGTTCTACGGCGACGAACTGCGCAGACGGCCTGCGCTCCTTGATGATCTGAGCGACTCCGGTGAGGGTGCCGCCGGTTCCGACTCCGGACACGAAGATGTCGACCTTGCCGTCGGTGTCGTGCCACACCTCCTCTGCGGTGGTCACGGCGTGTACCGCTGGATTGGCCGGATTCTCGAATTGCTGTGGGATGAAATACCGTTCGTCGGTCTTAGCCAATTCCTCGGCTTTGGCGATCGCGCCCGCCATGCCTTCCGCGCCGGGCGTCAGAACAAGTTCGGCGCCGTATGCGCGCAGCAGCATCCGCCGCTCGATGCTCATCGTGTCCGGCATAGTCAGCACGCACTTGTAGCCGCGCGCGGCGGCAACCATCGCCAGCGCGATGCCGGTGTTGCCGCTCGTCGGCTCCAGGATGATGGTGTCCGGCT
Source organism: Mycobacterium sp. NGS41 (assembly GCF_059812725.1). Lineage (NCBI taxonomy): Bacteria > Bacillati > Actinomycetota > Actinomycetes > Mycobacteriales > Mycobacteriaceae > Mycobacterium > Mycobacterium sp. NGS41. The sequence continues at coordinate 12,467 of NZ_JCALDF010000013.1, read as the reverse complement.
TGATAAGGCCCGCACGCTCGGCCGCATCGATCATGGCTACCCCGATGCGGTCCTTAACGCTGCCAGCCGGATTGAAGGATTCCAGCTTGGCGACCACGTCGGCCACGGCGCCCTCGGTGACTCGGCGCAACCGGACCAACGGGGTTCCACCGATCAGTTGGGTGATGTTGTCGGCAATGGTCATTTGGGATCCTCAGGCGGCGTCGAAGGGATCGGCACTTGAAATGGTCCTATGAGTTCGGCTTCGGCGGTTGCTTCAGTATCCACTAGCCGGGGTGCCCGGGTACCGGGACCATCGGCAAGGCTGGGCGTGGACAAACCCGTCATGGTGGTCGATCTTCCTGAAGGATTGGCTGGCGCGTGTCGGCGGTTTGCCGGCTGTGGCCGGTTCGTCGGTAGGGCGCGAGGATTTCTGCAGCGTCAGATGGCGTCAGGAAATCAACAACAGTGACAACAACAACAGTGCACCACGGGGCGGCGCGAAAGGCGGAAGCGCGGCTGTGTCGGCTGTTGCATAACACCACTATAGGACAGCCGCAGAACGCGCCCGAAATTTGCCGACGTGCTGCCGTTCGTCGTGCCTGACCATGACTCGCGCGACGAGGACGAGTCCGACGATCGCTACGAGGAGCGGACCCCGGAGGGTGCGGGATGTCGGTCTTGTCAGGTCAGTACGCGGGGCCTAAACATGCAATGCAGGCCAACAGTATTGGTGACGAGCAACCCGATCAGGATGGTCCACAGAACGTAGTCGAAATCGAGGGTGATTCAGTGTTGGTGTCGGGCAAGGGAATTCCACCAGGAAGGCGTGTACTTACGAAACACCCCGACAGCCACCAGCAGCCGGATGTGGCGCTCATAGTCGATGGCATTACGCCCGTCGCAGGGTCGCCCGACAGGCGTCAGCTACCTGCTGCAGCCAACCTCGCCACAGCGGCGCGTCCGATCCGGGGCCCGCTGCGTCCGCGCGTCATCAAGCATGACTGCTGCTCTCTCTTTCACCGTTGGCGGATTCGGGGCATGGTCTTGTCCGAGAATCGTCGCGGAGTTGGCAAAGCGGGCAGAACAATTAGATCCGGGTGAGTCTTGAATGCAAGCCGCTGAGTCTCGAATTGCCGGAAAACGCAACCTGTGTGAAATTCAGGCGATCTAATTCTCTACACCCAGGACAAGACTCTTGCGCAGAAGCTGATTTTCCCTGCCGGATAGCATGCTCGATGGCATCGTCACCGAAGTCAGCCGTGTGAGCTGGACGGTCGATGTCGTCTGGCTAGATTTGTTCTCGCTGATTCCAAATCTACAGGCAGCCTCAGTTATGGCCGTAAACTGCGTATTCTATTGGGCGCAACGGCGTAGCGATGCAGATTGATAGGCACGCCAACAAATAAAAGGTGCGCTGAATATGTCCATGAAATTGGGGACCGGATGAGTCGCATGAGCAGCCGGTGGGCCGAGCGAAACTTATGAGCGGCGCGGCCGTTATAAAGCCGATGAACGCCTCGGGCCAGTTCTGTGTGCTCAGCGTCGAACCATTGGTGGTGATGGTGCGCCGGCCTTCGGAGTGTTACGAGCGCCTCGAGCAAATTTCGGTTCGTGGCCCGGGTGTCGATTTTCCCGACCATCACGCTGTCGATTCCGCACTTCGTGCTCATCGTGTTCGTCCTCAACATCTTGCTCGTCGAGATCGGCGTCAACCCCGTTCAGGTCCTGATAGTTCCGCGCATCCGGCGTGTGGTCGTAGAACAGCCTGGACCGAACGGTCGTGGTGGCCGTCTACGGGCAGCCGGCCCCGCATAGCCGGTGACACGGGATATGAGGAGAAAGACAAATGATTTTCACACAGCACTACCTCGCCTGTCTTTCGCAAGCGTCGTATCTCATCGGAGATGAAGGCACTGGCCGTGCGGTCGTGGTTGACCCACGCCGGGATATCGACGAATACCTCGGTGAAGCGGCTGAGCGTGGGCTCCGCATCGAGCGGGTCATCGAAACACACATCCACGCCGATTTCTTGAGCGGTCACTTGGAGCTGGCCGCGGCCACCGGGGCGCTGATCTCGTTCGGGGAAGGTGCGGACGTCGAGTTCCCGATCGAGCTGTTGCGGGACGGCCAGCGGATCTCGCTGGGAGAAGTGACACTCGAGGTTCTCGCGACACCCGGTCACACTCCCGAGTCGATCTGCATCGTGGCGTACGAGCACCCCGACGACGCAATTCCCTACGGTGTGCTCACCGGCGACACCCTGTTCGTCGGTGACGTAGGGCGCCCAGATCTGTTCGTGGCATCGGGTGTGTCGGCGGACGCGCTGGCCCAGCGGCTGTACGGGTCGTTGCACCACAAGCTCCTGAAGCTGCCCGAAACCACCCGCGTGTTTCCTGCCCATGGCGCCGGATCGAGCTGCGGCAAACAGCTTTCGAGTGAAACCAGTTCGACGATCGGCGAGCAGCGGCAGACCAACTATGCGCTGCAGACGCTCGACGTGGACGAATTTGTTGCCTCGATCACCGCGGGCCAGCCGGTACGGCCGCACTACTTCGAGTTCGCCGCACACCGCAATCGCGAATTACGCCCACTGCTGGACGCAAAACCGTTGCCGCTACTGGATATCGACGACGTGTGCAAGCTTGCCCAGACGGGAGCAGTCCTGCTGGACAGCCGCGAACCAACGGAGTACGCGACCGGTCACCTGCGCGGTGCGGTCAACGTCGGCCTGAAAGGCCGCTTCGCCGAATGGGCCGGCAACGTCTTGTCGCCGGACCGCGACATCGTGCTGGTCGGTGATGCTGCGCTGGCGCGTGAGTCCAAGATCCGCTTGTCCCGCGTGGGATTCGACCGGGTAGTCGGTCAATTACGGGATCTCGCAGAGGTTTTGGCGCTGCGGCCAGATCTCGTCGAGACCAGTGTACGACTGACGGTCGAGCAGCTCGCGGAATTGCGAGAGCTTGAGCCCCGACTGCGACTCGTGGACGTGCGCGGCCCACAGGAAACGGCGACGGGCATCATTCCCGGCGCGATCGAAATCCCACTCGCGACCGTTACGGATTCGATCGGAAGTCTCGACCGCGGGTCGCCGTTGGTCGTCTACTGCGCCGCCGGCTATCGGTCCATGGTGGCCGCAAGCGTACTTCGGGCGTCGGGCTTTGACGATGTGTCGGACCTGATCGGAGGATTCGCCGCCTGGCAGGATGCCGGCCTCGCGTCGTCGTGTGGCAGCCAAGCTGCCGACACCGATCCGGATGCGGAAGACGCACCGCAGGCGGGCGTTGCGGCCAGGGCGACGGTCGACCTCAGCCCCGCTCTGGTTGTGCACCGAGAAGAGCCGCTGAACTGTGAGACTTCGCTCGCCAGCCTGATCGGAGGTTCCGTGATGCCCACAGACCACTTTTACATCCGCAACCATTTCACGACACCGGTGCTGGATCCGCAGCGGTATGAGTTGACGGTCACCGGGATGGTGGAGCGGCCGTCGCGTTTCAGCCTGCGCGATCTGCGCGATATGCCGTCAGAGTCGCTCGTCGCCACACTGGAATGCGCGGGCAATGGCCGGTCTCGTTTCGACCCGCCGGTCGCGGGTGAGCAGTGGCAATTCGGGGCAGCCAGCACTGCCGAATGGACAGGTGTACCGCTGGCGGAGATCCTGGACCGCGCAGGTTTGACGCCGGCCGCCCATGATGTCGTGTTCCGGGGTGCTGACGCCGGGCTGGTCGACGGCGGAACCGGACCGGTGCGGTTCGAGCGGGCCCTGTCGGTGGACGACGCGCATTTCTGTGGTGCACTCGTCGCCTACGCGATGAACGGCGAACCGTTGCCGCTGCAGCACGGTCGTCCCATCCGGTTGGTCGTTCCCAGCTGGTATTCGGTGGCCTCAGTCAAGTGGCTGACGGAGATCGAGGTGATCGACCGTCCATTCGAGGGTTTCTTCCAGACACAGCGATACAGCTACGAATGGCAACGTGATGACGGCATTGTCCGGGAGCCGGTGCGGTTGCAGCGCGTTCGCGCGTTGATCGCCGAGCCTGCCGACGGCGCCTCGGTGCCGGCCGCCGGATTTATGGTGCGCGGCGTTGCCTGGTCGGGGACGGCGCCGATCGAACGGGTCGAAGTCTGCGTGGGTGAGGGCGCGTGGCAGCCCGCGCGACTCGTCGGCGAACGCCGTCGGCACAGCTGGCAGTGGTGGGAACTGTTCACACATTGCCGGCGCGATGCAACCGGATGTCGCACGACTGTGCGAGCGCGCGCGACCGACCGTGTCGGGCAAATCCAGCCCGAGCGGCCGGAATGGAATCGTCTCGGCTACGGCGCCAACGCGATCCAGGCAGTCTCGGTCGAGGTCAGGTGAGCGACGGCGCGTCCGAGTCGAGGTGCCCGTGGTTGGCGGTGATATCGCAGACACACAACTGTGCGAGGTCCTTTGACCCTCGGCGCAGCTGCGAACCACGATTGCGCAGCAGGTGCTGCATGTAAACCTTGTCGCGTTGCTGTGGGGAGAACGCCAGGTCGAGATTGACGGGGAACCCCGCCCAGTCGACGTGGTGGTCACGCGCCGACGGCTGGTCACTGGATGGATTGTCGCCGGCCACGCCGCGCCGCAGCCAACACTGCAACGGGCACACCGTGTTCACGGCGTCCCGAACGGGACCCTCACACTCTCGAGCCACGAGTACGTCCCTCCCTCGAGTGCGCAACCGACCTTGAGGGAATCGTGCGACGCCGATGTTTCACCCGTGGGTGCCCGACGTTTCCGCCGCATTACGGTTTCCGCATCCGCGCCAGTTGAAGGCTGCGGCAGATGTCTCAGTAGACGTCTCTGTGGTAGCGCTTGTCGGCACTCAGCGACCGCACGTAGTCCTCGGCCGCAACAGGGTCGAGATTCCCGTGTTCGGCCGCGATCTCACAGATCGCGCGGTCGACGTCTTTGGCCATCGGGTCGGCGGTACCGCAGACGTAAAGATGTGCCCCGTCCTGCAACCATCGCCACAGTTCGGCCCCGCGCTTGCGCATCAGGTGCTGCACGTAGACCTTCTCGCGCTGGTCGCGCGAGAATGCCAGGTCTAGCTCGGTGAGAAAGCCGTCGGCGCGCATCTTTTCGATCTCGTCGCGGTAGTAGTAGTCGGTGGCGGCGTGCTGTTCGCCGAAGAACAGCCAGTTGGGTCCGGTGTGACCGAGCGCGCGGCGCTCCTGCAGGAAACCGCGGAACGGGGCGATCCCGGTTCCCGGGCCGATCATGATCATCGGCGTGTTTGACTCCCTCGGGGGCCGGAAGTTGCTCGATGGCTGCAGATATACGGCAACTCGATCGCCGGGGGAACGAGCGGCAAGGTAGGTCGAACACACGCCACGGCGCGGGACGCCCTGGAAGTTGTAGCGTACCGGCGAGACGGTCAGGTGAACTTCTCCCGGGCACTCTTTGGGGCTCGACGAGATCGAGTACAACCGCGGTTGAAGGCGTTTGAGGACCCTCAGCCACTCGTGTGCCGACGCGGAGACCGGCAGCTGCCTCAGCAGGTCGATAGACTGGCGCCCCCACGCCCAATTGCTCAGGGCGGCTTTGTTTTCTGGCTTCAGCATCTCCGCGAGCTTAGGGTTGCCGGTGCGTTGCTGCACGAACCGCACCAGGTCTCGGCTGATGTGGGCGATCTCGATTCGCTCGGTGAGCGCGGAGCGCAACGACATCAGCCCATGCTCGCCGACCTCGACCGGGGTCTGCGCGTCCAGGCCGGTGACCGCCAGCCATTCGTCGACGAGGCAGTCGCTGTTGCGCGGCCACACCCCGAGCGCGTCGCCGGCCTCATAGGTTGCGGCCTCACCGGGAAGGTCAAATACTATCTGCCGCACGTCTTTTGCGGAGCTCGGTCCGCTGAGCATGGTGTTGCGGGTCATGCCGGTGACCAGCGGGCGTTTTTTGTTGTAGGTGGGTGCTCCGGCACGGGCGGCCTGAATAGGGGGCGACGCGGCGGGGGCGCGCGTCGGTGCGACGGTCCCCCGGCCGACCCCGGTGGGTTTGCGAGTCAGCGTTTGGATGACATCGCGCAGCCACCCTGCGGCCGCGTCTTCATAGTCGGGTTCGCAGTCGACCCGGGGGACCAGCCGGGTGGCGCCCAGCTCGGACAGGCGTTCGTCGAGTTTTCGCCCGTGACCGCAGAAGTCGCCGTAGTTGGAGTCGCCCAACGCCAGAACCGCATAACGTGTATCGGTGAATTTCGGTGCGCCGCTGCCGGTTAGCGTGCGCCACAGGGCTGCACCGTTGTCCGGCGGTTCGCCGTCACCGGTGGTGCTGGTGATCAGCAGCAGCTGTCGCGCCGCGGGTAGTTCGGTCGCCGGGAAGTCGTCCATGGCGTGCAGCGTGACCGGCAGTCCAGCCGCGCCCAGTTGTGCGGCGATATCGGTGGCGAGCTCTTCGGCGTTCCCGGTCTGGGAGGCCCACAGCAGGACGGTCGTGGCCCGCTCAGATGTAGCCGCTTGTGCCGGAGCGGGTTCCGGGCCACTGGCTACGGTTTCTGACTGCGATGCCGGCGGCGTCTCGGCGCGCGCGAAGATTCCGGCGAGCAGACCATCCACCCAAAGTCGGGTGGCGGAATCGAACGGGGCGCTCAGCGGCAGGGTGGGCACGCCGTCCGTGCGGCGACCGGCTTCCGAACGCAGTCCGTCGATGAGTCCCGCGAGGTAAGAGCGTCCAAGGGGACCGAACTGCGGCGCCGGTTCGTTTGTCATACCGAGGATTTCGGCGAGGGCATCGACCTGGGCCATGCTGAATCCGGGCGCATCGTCGACAGCCGGCATGTCGGGCATCGCTGGATCAGACGTCGGAGCGACAGCGACCTTGGTCAGGGTGACAGCGCACGCCTTGTACTCCGGTTGGCGCGACACCGGATCGACGGCGTCGTTCGTGACGGCGTTGATCGACAAGTATTCGCCGAAGGCGTCATTCCAGTGGAACGGGGCAAAGCAACTGCCGGGCAGTACCCGGTCGGTGACGACGGCAGGCAACACGGCCCGCCCACGGCGGGAGGCGATTTCGACCGGATCGGTGTCGGCGATCTGCAGCCGGGTGGCGTCGTCGGGATGGATTTCGACGAACGGCCCGGGGTTGAGTTGGTTGAGTTTGGCGACTTTGCCGGTCTTGGTCATCGTGTGCCATTGGTGCGGCAAGCGCCCGGTATTGAGCAGGAACGGGAATTCGGCGTCGGGCATCTCTTCGGGCAGCAGGTGTGGCCGGGCGAAGAACACCGCTCGACCGTGTGGGGTGGGGAAGGCCAACCTGGGTACAGTGCCGTCTTCGCGCACCAATCGAGACTGGCTGACACCGTTGTTCAGGTAGCGGATCGGGTTGCGGTCGTTGTCGCTGTCCGGCGGGCATGGCCACTGCAGCGGAGTCTTGCGCAACCTGTCGTAGCTGGCTCCGCGCAGATCGTAGCCGGTGGCGGGGTTCCAGAACTGCTTGATCTCATCGAACACCTGCTCCGCTGAGGTATAGCTGAAGGAGTCCGAATACCCCATCGCGCAAGCGATCCTGGCGATGATCTGCCAGTCCGGCAGCGCCTGCCCTACTGGTTCGACGGCCTTTTGGAACAGGGTCAGGTTGCGTTCGGAATTGACCATCACGCCCTCGGACTCTGTCCACAAGGTGGCGGGCAGCAGCACGTCGGCGTATTCGTTGGTCTCGGTCTCCAGGAACGTGTCCTGAGTGATCACCAGCTCGGCGCTTTCCAGTCCGGCCAGCACCGTCTTCCGATTAGCCACCGTGGCAACGGGATTGGTGCAGATGATCCAGCACGCTTTGATCTTGCCGTCGGCCATGCGGGAGAACATTTCGATCACACCGTCGCTGACGTCGGTGCGCAGTGACCCGCGCGGAATGCCCCACCGGTCTTCCACGAATTCTCGGTCGTCGGTGGAGATCACCGTCCGCTGACCCGGCAGGCCCGGGCCCATGTAGCCCATTTCGCGTCCGCCCATCGCATTGGGTTGTCCGGTGAGCGAGAACGGACCGCTGCCGGGTTTGCAGATCGCGCCGGTGGCCAGATGCAGGTTGCAGATCGCGTTGGTGTTCCAGGTGCCGTGCGTGCTCTGGTTGAGTCCCATTGTCCAGCAACTCATCCAGTTTCCGGCTTCGCCGATCCAGCGCGCGGCCGTGCGAATGTCTTCGGCTGGAATACCGGTGATTTCGCTGACCTTGTCGGGGGTGAACTGCTGCAGAAAACTCGGCATCACCTCCCACCCTTTGGTGAATTCGGAGATGAATTCGTCTTCGGTATGGCCGTTTTCGACGATCAGGTGCAGCAATCCGTTCAGCAGTGCGAGATCAGACCCCGGGGCGATCTGCAGGAACAAGTCGGCCTTGGCGGCGGTCGCGGTGCGGCGCGGGTCGACGACGATCAGTTTCGCGCCGGCTTTGACCCGATCCATCATGCGCAGGAACAAGATTGGGTGGCAGTCGGCCATGTTCGCGCCGATGACGAAGAAAACATCGGCGTGGTCGAAGTCCTGATACGAGCCCGGCGGGCCGTCGGCGCCGAGGGATAGCTTGTAGCCCGAACTGGCACCGGCCATGCACAGTCGTGAGTTCGACTCGATCTGATTGGTGCCGATGAACCCTTTGGCCAGCTTGTTCGCCAGATACTGGGCCTCCAGCGACATCTGCCCCGACACGTACAACGCCACGGCGTCCGGGCCGTGCTTATCGACGATCGCGCGTAACCGCTTGGCGGACCGGGTGATAGCGGCGGCGGTGTCGATTGGTTCCAGGGGCTGGCCGCGGTCGGCCCGAACGTATGCCGACTCCGCCCGGCCGGGCGCCGCAAGCAGGTCGGCCGTGGTTGCGCCTTTGGTACATAACCGCCCGAAATTCGCGGGGTGGCTTTTGTTTCCGGCCGACTTCGCCACGTGACGCCGGCCGCTTTCCGGGTCGGTTGTGAGTTGCAACACCATGCCGCAGCCCACACCGCAGTAGGCGCACATGGTGTTCACGGTGTCCCCAGCCACGCCTACTGCCTCCCTCCCCCCGGATGCGCGCAACGAACGTTTGCGCAGATCGTGCGCCAAGGATGTTTCGACACCGGGTATCCGACGTTTCCGCGGTTTTACGGCTTCCTCGCAACGGATCCGGTGAGCTGGTGAACAATGTCGGGAAAACCGCTGTCGACCAGGGTTTTCGCAGGTCAACACCGACCAACCGATCCTGAATCAGGCTACCTGCGATGCTGCCCGTCGCGCGCGCCAGAAACAGGGTTCCGACGAAACAAGGGGCACATCCACAGTCTTCGTTAAGCTCGGTGCGTGCGTCGCCTGCTGGTCATGGTTTTGCTGACGCTGCTGGCGTCGGGTTTCTCGGGTTGCAGCGCGAAACCGCATCCACCGGCTGCGGCGCCACCCGACAAATGCAAGGCATCCGACGGGCCGAGCGCCGACACGGTGAAGCAGGCCATCGCGTCGGTCCCGATCGAGGTTGCCGGTTCGATGTGGGTGGAAATCGGGCGGGGGCATACCAAGAAATGCCGGTTGTATTGGGTGCAGATCATCCCGACGATTGCCAGCGAGTCGACGCCCCAGCAGCTGTTGTTCTTCGACCACAACACCGCGCTGGGTTCACCCACTCCGAACCCCAAGCCCTACATCACCGTGCTGCCGCCGACCGATGACACGATCACCGTCCGATACCAGTGGCAGAAGGGTAGCGATCAGGCCTGTTGTCCCAGTGGCGCGGGAACGGTGAAGTTCCAGATCGGACCCGACGGCAAGCTGAAAGCCCTCGGCCCGATCCCGAATCAGTAGCGGGCGCGAGCAGACGCAAAAGCCCCCGCACGCACGGCGTGTCGGGGGCTTTTGCGTCTGCTCGCCGCAGTCAGCCGGGCAGGTTCTCCGGGTGCAGCATTTCGGCGTAGCGCAGCGGCTCAGGGATGCCGAAGCCGTCGACGAGCGTCTCGGCATGCGGGCGTAGTTTGCGGCACCGATCGTTGATGCCCCGGGTGACCGCCTTGGCTCGCTCAGTGGACAGGTAGGTGTGCTCGACGTACCAGGCCTTGTCCTCCTCGATCACCGACAGCGCATACAGGTCGCACACAAGCTCCAGCAGCTCGCGGGCCTCAGTGTCTTCGCACGACTCGATTCCTGCGACGAACGCTTCCAACACCACCCGGTCAATGTGGGCCTGCGCCGCGTGCAGCACATGATCCTGCACCGTGTTGAACGCGTCGAACGCCGACATCTCCTTGGATTTGCCCTGTAGCCGACGCGCGACCGACGACAGCAGATAATCCTCGCGCTCCTCGAACATGGTGACCTGGGTGCCGCGGTTGAACAGGCTGCCTTCTTCTTCGCTGTCCTGCCGGGCGTCCACGATGCGCTGCATGATCGCTTCGGCCGCGGTGCGTTTCATCACCCGGTCGCCGACCGTGTTAGCCGCGAAACGTACCCATTCCACCGGACTCATGCTTTTGATGTCGTCGGCGTAGGCGGTCAACAGCTCCTTGGCGACCAATTGGGTCAGCACGTGGTTGTCGCCTTCGAACGTAGTGAACACGTCGGTGTCGGCCCGCAGTGCGATCAGCCGGTTCTCGGCCATGTAGCCCGCGCCGCCGCATGCCTCTCTGGCTTCTTGAATGGCCCGGCTGGCATGCCAGGTGTTGGCCGCCTTCAATCCGGCAGCGCGAGCTTCCAGCTCACGCTGCTCCTCGGCATCCACCACGTCCGACGTCTGCAGGTCGTGGGTCTTGGACACCAGTTCGTTCTGCGCGAATTGCAGTGCATAGGACCGCGCTATCAACGGAAACAGCCGCCGCTGATGTACCAGGTAGTCCATGATCAGCACTTCGCTGTCGTCGTCGGGTGAGCTGAATTGCTTGCGCTGCAACGCATATCGGGTGGCAATGTCGAGTGCGACCTGCGTGGCGGCGCCTGCGCTGCCGCCCACGGTGACGCGGCCGCGGATCAGCGTGCCGATCATGGTGAAGAACCGGCGGTTGGCGTTGTCGATAGGCGATGTGTAGGTCCCGTCCGGTGCGACGTCTCCGTACTTGTTGAGCAGGTTGACGCGGGGGACCCGGACGTGGTCGAACATGATGCGACCGTTGTCGACGCCGGGTAGGCCGCCCTTGTAGTGGCAGTCCGATGTCGTCACGCCGGGTAGGTCGTTACCGTCGTCGTCGCGGATCGGCACCAGGACGCAGTGCACGCCGTGGTTGACCGGCTCGCCGTTCTCCTCGGTGATCAGTTGCGCGAAAACCGCTGCGATGGTGGCGGTCTCGGCGGCTCCGCCGATGTAGTCCTTGCGGGCTGACGGGGTCTCGGAGTGGACGACGAACTCTTCGGTTTCGGCGTCGTAGGTGGCCGTCGTCTCCAGCGACTGAACGTCGCTGCCATGTCCGGTCTCGGTCATCGCAAAACAACCGCGCAACTCGAGCGTGATGATGTCTTTCACGTAGTCGTGGTGGCGGTCGGTGCCCAGGTTCTCGACGGCACCGCCGAACAGACCCCATTGCACGCCGGCCTTGACCATCAGCGACAGGTCCGACATCGCCAGCATCTGGATCATCGTGATCGCGGCGCCTACATCCCCGGTGCCGCCATGCTCCTTGCGGAATCCTTCGTCGGAGATGCCCGCGGCGGCGATGATCTTCATCTGCTCGAACACTTTGGAGCGAGCGATCACGGTGTTCGGGGTGTAGTGCGGGCGGAATTGTTCATGTTCGAACTTGGCACGGGTCTGGTTCTTCACGTCGCGCCAACGCCCGTCCAGCGCGTTGCGCAGATGTTCGGCAGTGCTTGTCGTGTTCGGCGCCATATCCAGACCGTAACGTGCCGCGCGCGCCGCGCAAATAGGCCCGGCGAGCAGACGCAAAAGCCCCCGACACGCCGTGCTGGGGGGAGCTTTTGCGTCTGCTCGCGCAAACTAAATGGCATGCCGCAATACCTGGCCGCTGTCATGATCGTGCTCCTGTTGTGCACCGTGTTGGGCCGGGTGATGCTGATGCGCCGCAGCGGCACTCGGGCAATGCATTTCGGTGAGCTCGACAAAACGGACTTTTTGATACCGCCGGTGGCGTTGTTCTACTTCTATACGGTGTTCGCCGCCGCTTTCGGCTGGCCCCTGGTCAGCAGCCAGCGGTTCTTTCGATCCACCGCCGTCGCCTGGCTGGGAGTGGGGCTGTGCGCGGGCGGCGTGCTGATCCTGGTGCTGAGTCTGGTGTCATTCGGCAACAGCTTTCGGGTCGGCATCGACGCCGACAAACCCGGTCGGCTGGTCACCACGGGCATCTTCGCGGTGAGCCGCAATCCGATCTATGTCGGCTTCTTTCTGTTCCTGGTCGGCCAGCTCTTGGTGTTTCCCAACTGGGTTCCCCTCTGCTACCTGATCGCCGGCACTCTGCTGTTTCATCGCCAGGTGTTGCGGGAGGAAGAGTTCATGCGTCAGCGGTACGGCCAGGAGTACGCCGAGTACTGCAGCCGCGTCCGGCGGTATGTCTAGAGGT